>CABUVH010000006.1 GCA_902494935.1 uncultured Collinsella sp. | reverse complement strand
CATCGATTGGGATGCCAAGGACACGCTGCTTAACTCGGGCGCCATCAACTGCATCTGGAACGGCTTTACCATGGAGGGCCGTGAGGACGACTACACGTTCTCCGAGCCGTACATGCTCAACGAGCAGGTGCTGGTGGTCAAGAAGGATGCGGGCATCAAGAGCTGGGACGATCTTGCCGGCAAGACCGTGATTACCCAGACTGATTCCGCTGCACAGGATGTGCTCGGGGGCGACCAGAAGGATTTGGCCGCGACGTTTGCCACGCTCGATACCATCGGTGAGTACAACACGGCGTTTATGCAGCTCGAGAGTGGTGCAGTCGATGCCGTCGCCTGTGACCTCTCGATTGCCCAGTATCAGCTTGCCGCCAAGCCCGATGCCTATACACAGCTTGATGAGCCGCTGTCCAGCGAGCACTACGCCGTCGGCTTTAAGAAGGGCGACACCAAGTCGGCCGATGCCGTGACCGAGTCGCTCAAGGCGCTCTATGAGGATGGTACGGTCAAGGACCTCTGCGACAAGTATTCAAGCTATGGTCTTTCCTTCGATAACTGGGTGCTCAAATAGCGGCTTTCCCAGGCACCCGATTTTGCCGTTCAAACCGTCGCTTGCGTACATTTAGTACGCGGCGCTCCTCTTTCACGGCAAACTCGGGCACCTGGAAAACCCGCTTTAGCATTGGGTTTGCTGTTCTGTTACTGTGAAAGAGAGCTTGGGTTGTCTATTCAGGTCATGATGCAGATGCTTGGCCAGGGATTCTTGGTCAGTTTGCAGTTGTTTGTGCTGACGCTGCTCGGGTCGATTCCGCTGGGAATCCCCGTGGCGTTCATGCGCATGAGTAAAATCGCGCCGCTGCGTTGGGTCGCGCGCATCTACATTTCGGTCATGCGCGGTACGCCGCTCATGCTGCAGATGTTTGCCATCTACTTTGCCCCGTACTACGTGTTCGGCATTTCGCTCACGTCTGATTCCAAGTGGACGGCGTGCGTTGTGGCGTTCATCATCAACTACGCCGGCTACTTTGCCGAAATCTATCGCTCGGGCTTGCAGTCCATTCCGCGCGGTCAATACGAGGCAGCCGAGGTGCTGGGCTATTCGCGTCTGCAGACATTTTTGTACATTGTGATGCCGCAAGTCGCCAAGCGTATTCTGCCGGCGATGGGCAACGAGATCATCACGCTGGTCAAGGACACGTCGCTGGCGTTTGCCATCGGCGTGGGGGAGATGTTCTCGACGGCTAAGGCGCTGGTCGCCTCGCAGGTGAGCATGGTGCCGTTTGCGATCGCGGCGCTGATTTACTGGGTCTTTAACTTCGTCGTCGAGATGCTGCTGGGCGCCGCCGAGACAAAATTGGATTACTACCATGATTAATTCGGTAATGAAAATATCGAACGCGCGCAAGGCGTTTGGTGGCAATGAGGTGCTCAAGGATATCTCGCTCGAGGTAAAGCGCGGCGAGGTCGTGGCGATTATCGGGCCTTCGGGTGGCGGTAAGTCCACGCTGTTGCGTTGCGCCACGCTGCTCGAGACGCTCGACGGCGGCTCGCTTTCGTTTGGTGACCTTGCGGTTGCGACGGATGCGGGATCGGGTGCGATATATGCGAAAGGCGATGTTCCCAAGCGAGCACGTTCGCGTTTTGGCCTGGTGTTTCAGAACTACAATCTGTTTCCGCACTATACGGTGATGAAAAACATCACCGATGCTCCGATTCGCGTGCTCAAGCGCCCGCGCGAGCAGGCCGAAGCACGTGCGCGTGAGCTGATCGCGCAGATGGGGCTTACGGGCAACGAGAACAAGGTGCCATGCGAGCTTTCGGGCGGTCAGCAACAGCGTGTGAGTATCGCCCGCGCCTTGGCGCTCGATCCGGAAATCTTGTTCTTTGACGAGCCGACCTCGGCGCTCGATCCCGAGCTAACGGCCGAGGTGCTGCGTGTCATTAAAGACCTTGCCGCGCAGAATATGACGATGGTGATCGTGACCCACGCGATGCAGTTTGCGCGCGATGTTACCGACCGCGTTGTCTTTATGGACGGAGGTCGCATTGTCGAGGAGGGCCCTGCCGAGCAGGTTATCGATCACCCTCGTGAGCAACGTACCCGTGAGTTCTTGAGTTGTATCGAGGGGTAGGCTCAGCTTTTTACTCAACTATTGATTGAGGCGAAGCCGCTGCAGGTTTTACGGCCTGCGGCGGCACTTTAATTTGCATCGGCGGGGTCCAATAATCGCCTCGCATGCGTTCCCCTTCCTCTCGCCGCCCGTATTCATACGTGCGCCGAAAGGTATGCATGGACAGCCGCCCGTGAGGGTAGGGTGGTGGCATAGGACATTTGGAGGGTGAGTCGGCTCGGTTGCCGACCATGCTGCTCCCGGGACGGCACCGACCGCGAACTCTCCCCGTTGGCGTCGCGCATTGCGCGCGACCCTGCAAGGAGGTCATCATGGGTGCTCCCAAGACCGGCAATGTAAGGAACGTGGTGCTCGTAGGCCAAGGCGGGGTGGGCAAGACTTCACTCGCCGAGGCCATGCTCCACCTTTCCGGTAAGACCGCCCGTCTGGGCGGCCACGACGGCACCAAGCCCACGCTCGACTATGACCCCGAAGAGGTCAAGCGTTCATTCTCCATCTCGACGACCATCGCACCGATCGACTGGAAGGGCACCCGCATCAACGTGCTCGATGCCCCGTGCTACCCCGATTTTATCGGCGACGCCTTTGCAGCGATGAGCGTCTGCGAGACGGCTCTGTTTGTGGTCGACGCCGAGGCCGGCCCGCAGCCTACGACCGTCAAGCTTTGGTATGCGGCAGAGGATCTGCGCCTGGCGCGTGCGGTGTTCGTGAACCGTCTGTCGCGCTCCGAGGCCAGCTTTACGACCACAATGGACCTGCTGCAGGAGCGCTTTGGCACGCGCCTGGGCGCCGTGACCCTTCCCTGGGGCGAGGGCGAGGACTTTGACGGCATCATCGACCTGGTGCGCATGAAGGCGCGCCATTGCAATGGTACCGAAGCCGTTGAGTCGGAGATTCCCGAGGAGTATCGTGCCCAGGCCGAGGAAGCCCATGACCATCTGTGCGAGCTGGTGGCCGAGGCTGACGACGAACTGATGATGAAGTACTTGGAAGGCGAGGAGACGTTAACGCAGGAGGAGCTTGAAGGCCTGCTGTCGAAGGCGATCGCCGAGCGCATCTTTGTGCCGGTCTTTGCGGGCGATTGCATTAAGGAGCAGGGCGTCAACTCGCTGATGGATGACATCGCGACGTACTTCCCGGCGCCGACCGACTACGGCGAGATGCCGCTTATCGACGGCGATTCGCTCAAGATTTCGAGTGACGATGACCGTCCGGTGGCGTTTGTGTTTAAGACGCTGGCCGATCCGCAGCAGGGCCGCATCAGCTTTATCAAGGTGCTGACGGGCACGCTTGAGCCGGGCCTTGAGCTGATCAACGCGCGTACCCGCAAGAGCGATCGTCTGGCTCACCTGTATGTGATGTGCGGCCGCGATATGACTGAGGTCGGTCACGCCTATGCCGGCGATATCATCGTGGCGCCCAAGCTGGCGGCCGAGACGGGCGATACGCTCTCGATTACCGGCAAGGTCGAGGCGGCGGCGTTTAAGTTCCCCAACTCGCAGTACCGCATTGCCATCGAGGCCGAGAACCGCGGTGACGAGGAGAAGCTCTACACGTTTATCGAGAAGGCGTGCAAGGCCGATCCGACCATGAGCATCGATCGTGACGAGGAGACCGGCCAGACCATCATTTCCGCCGTGGGTGAGGCGCAGGTTTCGGTGCTGCTCAACCGTTTGGAGGATCGTACCAAGGTCGTGGCCAAAAGCGTGCCGATCCGCATCCCGTATCGCGAGACCATCCGCCGCACGGCGAGTGCCCAGGGCCGCCACAAGAAGCAGACTGGCGGTGCCGGTCAGTATGGCGACTGCTGGCTGCGCGTTGAGCCGCTCATTGGGCCCGACGGCACGAGCGATGGCTATGAGTTTGTGGACGAGGTCGTAGGCGGCCGTATTCCGCGCTCGCTGATCCCCGCCGTGGACAAGGGTGTCCAGGAGACCATGAAGGACGGCATCATTGCCGGCTACCCGCTCACGGGCATTCGCGTGGCTGTGTACGACGGCTCGTATCACAGCGTCGACTCCAACGAGATGGCGTTCCGCGCGGCGGCTCGCATCGGCCTGCGCAAGGCGTGCGCCGATGCCGATCCGGTGGTGCTGGAGCCCATCGAGGAAATCACGGTGACTATCCCCGAGAGCTACGCCGGCGCCGTGATGGGCGACATCTCGGCATCGCGCGGTCGCGTGACAGGCATGGAGACCGATGAGCGCGGCGACACCGTGGTCATCGCCCAGGCGCCACTGGCCGAGCTGACGGATTATTCAACGCGTCTGCGCTCTATCACGCGCGGCACGGGCGACTTTACCATGAAGCCCGCCGGCTACGAGCAGGTGCCTTATGACGTTCAGGCCAAGCTGGTCGAGCGCTATGAGGAGGGTCGCGCCAAGTAGTGTGTGGCGTTGCCTCCAACATATACACCGACGCAAGGGCCGCCCTGGGCAATCCAGAGCGGCCCTTTTTGATTCCTAGGGGGGTTGTAAATCGGTTCTTGTCGTGACTCGGGACTAGTCTCCCGAGGCCTGATTGCGGCCGGTGGCGTAGTCGATCTGCACGTGCGGCTGTAGGTTATAGCAATATACGTGGAAGCAGAGGGTCTTGCCGTGGTCCTCGACCGATTGCGCCTCAAGGCGCACGCCGCGGCAGACAAGTTCCTCTTCGTTGTACATGGGCGTGACGCGATAGAGCACATGGTTACCCGTATCGCGGATGTAGCCGAGAATCTGCTCTTCAAACGGTAGCATGCCCGTCTCGTTGAGATAGCGCGTGCCAGTGAGGAGATTCTTGCGGTTGGCGTTTTCGCCGCAGAGCGACCAGGCGATGAGGTGGCAGCGGTTGTAGAGGCTCTGGCCCGGAATAAAGTCATAGCGCTGCTGGCGCCATCCAGCGGGATGGATACGCGAGATATCGCCGCGCTCGCCTTGACCGAGTGATTCGGGGCCCACGCAGGCGAGCGCTTTGCGGGTGCGGCCCAAGCTGTCGAGCTTGGAGAACTTCTTAAAGCAACCCTCTTCTGTGGCGCGCTCGTATTCATCGAGCGTGAATGACGGTGTGCCGAGCGGGTGCGTGCTGTCGGCGCGCAGGGCCACATAGGGGTTACCCGCGTAGTCGGGAATGCTGCTGAGGTATACGCCGCGGGCGCGGTCGAGATCGGGGTTTTCGACCTCGTCGATGGGGGTGGCGGCGCTGTTCGTGGAACCGTCGTCACCGGTGTCGGTTGCGGCGGAATCGGAGTCATCGCCAGAGTCTTGGCTATTTTGAGAGTCCGAGGAGCTCGCTGTTCCCGATTCGAGTCGGGCAACCAGGTCCGCTTCGTCGTCGGTGCGGCTGGGACTCTCGCTTTGTTTTTCGGCCAGAGCCGCTGCCTGCTCATCGCTTTGCGGCGACAACAGCTTGGGCGCCCCGTCGAGCGACCCTGTGAACAGCGCAAACCCCAGCACCACGGCGGTGCCGATGGAAAGTACTTGCTTGTAGGCGGACTTGCGCGACATGGAGGCTCCTGGATGGACGGTTGGGAATCTATCAGTCTAGCAGGAGCCGGCAGGGGCCGTTCTGTCGAACAAATACTTAAGATTTGGGACAAACGCTACTGATTCATTTGCCTCATATTTGACGTATGGCTAGATCGAGGTGGAACCGAGCCAATTGAGTTTGCATTCGAGAATGCGCTGCTCACCGGGTTCGCTGCTGCCATCGAGCAAGGCGAGCAACATCTCGGCTGCTTCGCGACCTTCCTGGTCGACGGGCTCGATGATCGTGGAGACGGTCGGCGTGGTGAGATTAGTCCAGTCTTCGCAGTTGAGTCCCAAGAGCCCGATTTGCTGCGGAAGTAGATGGGCCATGGGCTGGAGGGCCTTGTAGACACGGGGAAGTGCCCACTGATTTTGCACGAAGATAAGGGTTCGCTTGGCGGGGTTGAGCTTGTATTTAAAGTACTCGGTAAGCTCACTGACCGACGGCTTGTTGTGGTCGATGGGAATCGCTTTGTAGAGCTGTCCGTTCGCTGCCAGCGCCTCGGCATACCCCTGAAAACGCTCCATGCGGGTGCGCATTTCGGTCATGTTGGCGGCAATGGAAAAGAAATCTTCGTAACCGGCGTCGAGGAGTGCCTGCGTGGCGTTGTACACACCGTCGTAAAGGTTGGTCTTGATCCAGCTGGTACCTGGGCTATAGATGGCCGCATCGAAAAAGACGACCGGCTTGCCGGCGCGCCTAATGCGGTCGTGGACGGCTTTGAAATTTGCCGTGGGTTGGATGATAAAGCCATCGACGCCCAGCGAGAGCATCTTGTCGACGTACATGAGCTCGGTCTCGGGGTTAAAGTTGCTCGTGCAAACGACCGTCTGGTAGCCCGCGGGGAGCATGACCTGCTCCATGCCATTGAGAACGAGCCCCGCCCATTTGTTGGTGTTATCCAAAATGATGATGGCGATGACGCGGGTTTGTTTTCCGGTGAGCGTTTGCGCCTGGGCATTGGGAACGTATCCGAGTTCCTTAATGACGCGCGCGATTTTGTTCTGCGTCTTTTCGCTAAGTTTTTCTCGTTTGTCGTTGAGGTAATACGAGACGCTTGCCGTCGAGGTTCCCGCCTCTCGAGCGACGTCTGCGATCGTAACGCGCTGTTTTGCCACAGCGACTCCTTCCGACAGATGAGCATTTTCCAACATGATGACTTTGAGTCTTGGTGAGGGATACGCTTCGGTGAGCGACCCTTTCCTTTCATATGAGTATGCAACAAATGAGGTATACGGGTGGGGTCGAAATTTGTAACCGGCATGCGCATCTGCCGTCTACCGAGAAAATCAAATACTTCTTGACTTTTGAAATCGAAGGTAAAATCGCAGGATTCATTTTTGGTTAAACGCATAACTAAATCGCATAACTAATGCTCTGACCTGCGCGTTTACCGAAATAAGCTGGCATTAAGAAAAACGAGCACCTATATTGGTCTTGTCGAAAAGACAGCAAGTCCAAACGGCAGGGGATGCTCCGGAGGCCTCCGCAAACGGTGTCTTGCGCACGCAACTCTATGAAAAGAGGGAAGCAATGAAGATCGTAGGCGTTGCCGCCTGTACCGTGGGTATCGCCCACACGTATATGGCCCAGAAGGCGATTCAGGATGAATGCGCCGCCCGTGGCATCGAGTGCAAAGTCGAGGCTCAGGGTGGCCTGGGTATCGAGAACGAGCTGACGCAGGAAGACGTGGACTCCGCCGACCTGGTGCTCGAGTCCGTCGACGTGGGTGTCGAGAACGAGGACCGTTTTGAGCAGAAGATGGCCGAGGGCAAGTTCCTGAAGGTCGGCACCTCGGATGTAATCGCCGATCCGGTAAAGATCATCGACCAGGCCGTTGAGATCATCAAGGCGACGGGTGGCGCCGTTGACGCGCCCAAGGCCGAGGCCAAGGCAGAGAAGAAGGCCGTCTCCGCTGCCCCGCAGGCCCCGACACCGGCGTCCAAGCAGTCTATCTTTGCCGATCCTGGTAAGACGCTGCTCAATGCATTCAATACCGGCGTTTCCTATTTTATCCCCATCGTCGTTATCGGCGGCGTGTTTCTCGCCTTCTCGCTGGCATCCGGTACCGCCGGCGCCAACGGCATGGAGGTTACGAACCCGCTGATGGTGAGTCTTAACACCATCGGCATGGCCGGCATCTCCATGATGATCCCGGTGCTTGCGGCATACATCTCCTACTCGATGGCCGGCAAGCCCGCACTCGCCCCCGGTTTTGTCCTGGGCTACCTGGTCAACAACGCAGTCGTTACCCCTAACGGCAACAGCGTTTCGACCGGCTTCTTGGGCGCCATGATCATGGCGGTTATCTGCGGCTACTTTGTCCGCTGGATGAAGACCTGGAAGGTCAACAACACCATCCAGACCATCATGCCCATCCTGATCATTCCGATTCTGACCTCGCTTGTCCTGGGCATGGCCTATATCTACATCCTGGCCACGCCGCTTGGCTTTGTGATGGACTGGCTCACCGGCGTGCTCGGCAGCCTGCAGGGCGGCTCCGCCGTTGTCCTGGGTCTGGTCATTGGCGTTATGACCGCCTTCGATATGGGTGGCCCCATCAACAAGACCGCCTCGACCTTCACCATGGCCATCATGGCCTCCGGTATCTACGGTCCTAACGGTATGTTCCGCGTCGCCGTCGCCGTTCCCCCGATCGCCTGTGGCCTCGCTGCGCTCATCGCCAAGAACAAGTTCGATGACGCCGACCGTCAGATGGGCATCTCCGCGCTGTTCATGGGCTGCATCGGTATTACCGAGGGCGCTATCCCCTTTGCGGTCAAGGACCTCGGTCACACCCTTCCCGGCATTTGCATTGGCTCTGCCGTGGGTGCGGCGCTTGCCGCCTTCCAGGGTATCGACTGCTACGTCCCGCACGGTGGCTTTATCGTCGCCCTTGCCACCAACAACGTCGCGCTGTTCTGCCTGGACATCGTGATTGGCGCCGTGGTCGCCGCTGCAATCCTGATTGCCATGAAGCCCACGCTCGATAAGCAGGCCAAGTAAACCTTTAAGGACTCCGGTTGTGCGGAGGGATGGATTTGACTCCGCACAACCGCCCCTACACAACAAAATCCATCCGTACTGATAGGGCCCACATCTGGGTCCCAGGGAACTTTTGTCAAAAATCCTCTGGAGAAGGAGAACAAAATGTCCAACCTCACCATTCGCCAGGCCGTTCAGGGCATGCTCAAGCTGCAGGATAGCGGCGATCACGCAACCATGGTCGGCATTGGCCCCATGAGCCCCAATCTGATTCAGGCCGTGTTCGAGCTTGCCAAGGACGAGGATTTCCCGCCCATGTTTATCGCCAGCCGCAACCAGGTCGATATGGACGAGATGGGCGCCGGCTACGTCAACGGTTGGGACCAGACGCGCTTTGCCGCCGACATCAAGAAGGTTGCCGACGAGGTGGGTTACACCGGTCCGTACTACCTGTGCCGCGATCACGGCGGTCCGTGGCAGCGCGACGAGGAGCGTAACGCCCACCTGCCCGAGGACGAGGCCATGGAGCTCGCCCGCAAGTCCTTCGTCGCCGACATGGAGGCAGGCTTTGACCTGCTGATGGTCGACCCCACCAAGGATCCCTATCAGATCGGCAAGGTTATTCCGCTCGACGTGGTGCTTCGCCGCACGATCGATCTTATCGACTACCTTGAGCAGTACCGTCGCGAGCATAACCTGCCCGAGGTTGCCTATGAGGTCGGTACCGAGGAGACCAATGGCGGCTTGACCTCTACCGATAAGTACGAGGAGTTCATTTCTCAGCTGCAGCCCGAGCTCGAGAAGCGCGGCTGCCCCATGCCCACCTTTATCGTCGGCCAGACTGGTACGCTCACCCGTTGGACCGAGCAGGTCGGTCATTACAACTTTAAGAATGCTCGCGAGCTCGCCGACATGGCTAAGCGCTACGGCGTGGGCCTGAAGGAGCACAACGCCGACTATCTGGATGACGCGACGCTGCTCGAGCACATCCCGGCTCACGTGACAGCCTCTAATGTCGCCCCTCAGTACGGCACCGAGGAGACCCGCGCTTACCTCAAGCTCTGCGCTACCGAGCAGATCCTGGTCGACAACGGCCTGTGCGACGATCCCTCCGATCTGTATCACACGCTGCTGGTCAAGGCCATCAAGACCGAGCGCTGGCGCAAGTGGATGACCGGCGACGATGTCAACCTGCAGGTTGACGACATCCTGGCCGACGACGAGCTCAGCCTGAAGATCCTGGATGTCTCCGGCCACTACGCCTTTAACGATCCCGAGGTCAAGGAGCAGGTCGAGAAGCTCTATCGCAACCTCGCTGCCCAGGACATCGACGGCAAGCGCTTTGTGATCGAGCACATCAAGCGCCCGATCAAGCAGTACGTCGTCGGTCTTAACCTCAAGGGCGTCACGAGCCGCATCGAGAAGGCTCTCGAAGACTAGGTAGTTCCGGCGTTTTGACAAACGCCGGACCGGTCGACGCTGCGCGGGCATCTGCCGGGCAATCTGGCGCTCAAGCCGTCGCTCGCGTACCAAAGTACGCTTCGCTCCTCTTTCGCACCACCTTGCCACGGCAGCTGCCCGCTCGCTGACGTTGGATTGACCGACGATTGGGTCGCTGTCCTTAGGATTACTAGCAATTCATTTGAAGGAGTTTGCACCATGAAGTTCTTTATCGATACCGCCAACCTTGACGAGATCGCCGAGGCCAAGAGCTGGGGCTGCCTTGCCGGCGTCACCACCAACCCGTCCCTGTACGCCAAGACCGGCGGCAAGCTTGCGGACTTTGAGCCCCACATGCTCAAGATCGCCGAGCTTTGCGAGGGGCTGCCCGTGTCCGCCGAGTCCACCGCGACTACTGCCGAGGGCATGATCGAGGAGGGCAAGCGCCTTGCCGCCCTCGCCCCCAACATTGTGGTCAAGCTCCCCGTCTGCGAGGCCGGCCTCGCCGCCTGCCGCGCGCTGGCCGATGCGGGCGTGCGTGTCAACATGACGCTCGTCTTCTCGCCGACGCAGGCCCTTATGGCCGCCAACGCCGGTGCCCGCTACATCAGCCCGTTCGTCGGCCGCTTTGACGACATCGCCGAGGACGGTATTTCGCAGCTCGACAACGTTGTGACCTGCATCAAGAACTATGACTGGACCGGCAAGAACGTCGACGACACCGTCGAGATCATCACTGCATCCGTCCGCACGCCCAATCACGTGACCCAGGCGGCGCTGCTCGGTGCCGATATTGCGACCGTCCCCATGGCTGCTCTTAAGAAATGCCTGCATCACCCGCTGACCGACCAGGGTCTTGCCTCGTTCGAGGCCGACTGGAAAAAGGTCGTCGAGGCACAGTAACGATGGTTCTGCCGGCCCAGCATTTGTTATGCCGGGCCGGCGTGCTCAAGAGAGGAAACTCCATGACCGATCAGGAACTGGCCAAGATTGCCAATGAGGTTCGCCGCGGTATTGTCACGGGTGTCCACGCCGCCAAGTCGGGGCATCCGGGCGGATCGCTTGGCGCCGCCGACATTATGACCTACCTCTACTTTGAGGAAATGGATGTCGACCCGGCGAATCCGAGCCGCGCCGAGCGCGATCGCTTTGTGCTCTCCAAGGGACATTGCGCTCCGGCACTCTATGCCGTGCTCGCCGAACGCGGGTTCTTTCCCAAGGAGGAGCTCGAGACGCTCCGTCATATCGGCAGCCGCCTGCAGGGCCATCCCAATATGAATGACACTCCGGGCGTCGACATGTCTACCGGATCGCTCGGTCAGGGTATCTCCGCCGCGGTTGGAATGGCACTCGCCGCAAAGCACTGGGGTGACAGCTACCGCGTCTACACGCTGTTGGGCGACGGCGAGTGCGAGGAGGGCCAGGTGTGGGAGGCGGCCATGTTCGCCGGCAACCACGACTTGGATAACCTCGTCGCTATCGTCGATCATAATGGCCTGCAAATTGACGGCAGTATCGACGAAGTTAACTCTGCTATGCCGCTTGCCGACAAGTTCCGCGCCTTTAAGTGGCATGTGATCGAGCTTGCCGACGGTAATGACATGGCGCAGATTGCCGCCGCCTTTGCCGAGGCCCGCAAAGTGAGCGGCTCGCCCGTGGCCATTATCGCCGAGACGGTGAAGGGCAAGGGCGTCTCCTTTATGGAAAACCAGGTGGGCTGGCACGGCAAGGCGCCCAACGATGAACAGTTTGAGCAGGCCATGGCCGAGCTCGCAGCAGCAGGGGAGGAGCTCTAATGGCAGACGTCAAGAAAGTCGCCACGCGCGTTAGCTATGGCGAGGCACTTGTCGAGCTGGGCAATGAGCGCGATGACTTTGTGGTCCTCGATGCCGACCTGGCCGCCGCCACGCAGACCGGTAAGTTTAAGGCTGCGCACCCTGAGCGCTTCTACGATGCCGGCATTGCCGAGAGCAACTTGATGGGGCTCGCCGCCGGCATTGCGACCACGGGCCACGTCGCCTTTGCGAGCACCTTTGCCATGTTCGCCGCCGGCCGCGCGTACGAGCAAGTGCGTAATTCCATCGGCTATCCGCACCTCAACGTCAAAATCGGCGCCACCCACGCGGGTATCTCGGTCGGCGAAGATGGCGCCACGCATCAGTGCTGCGAGGACATCGCGCTCATGCGCACGATCCCGGGTATGACGGTGATTGTTCCCGCCGATGACATCGAGGCTCGCGCTTGCGTGCGCGCCGCCTATGAGTTTGAGGGGCCGGTCTACATGCGTTTCGGACGCCTGGCAACACCGGTCATCAACGACCGCGAGGACTATGAGTTCAAGATTGGTCGCGGCGTGGTCGTGCGCGAGGGGTCCGATGTGACCATCATCGCTTGTGGCCTCATGGTCGCCGAGGCGCTTGAGGCTGCCGAGGCGCTCGCTGCCGATGGTATCGATGCCGAGGTCATCAACATGCACACGATCAAGCCGCTTGATGAGCGCCTGGTGGTTGCCAGCGCCAAGAAGACTGGTCGCGTGGTCACCGCCGAGGAGCATTCGATTATCGGTGGTCTTGGCGAGGCCGTGGCCTCGGTGCTCGCGGAGCAGCATCCGGTGCCGATGCGACGCGTCGGCGTGCGCGATGTGTATGGCGAGTCCGGCCCTGCGGTCGATTTGCTGCACAAGTACGGTTTGGACGCCGACGGCATCGAAGCTGCGGTTAGGTCCGTGTTGTAAGGAAGGTTTCCATGGGATTTGTATCTGCCAACCAAGTGACGATCGGGTATACCGCCGCCTCGCGCGAGGACGCTCTGCAGTATTTGTCCGAGCAGGCCATCGAGCTCGGCTTTGCCGATGACGCATCTGCCGTAGAGGCTGCCTTTATTGCTCGCGAGAACGAGGCCGAGACCGGCCTTGTCGCCGGTTTTGCCGTTCCGCATGCCAAAAGCGACGCGATCCACACGCCGGGCGTTGCCGTGCTTAAACTGGCCGAGCCCGTTGAATGGCCGAGCTTCGATGGGGTGCCCGTCGATGTTGCGCTCGCGCTGTACGTGCCCGCCGGCGAGGCTGGAACCACGCACCTGCGTCTGCTCTCCAAGGCTGCCGTGATGCTGATGGACGCTGGCTTCCGTGACAAGGTGCGCGCGAGCACCGATCCCGTTGAGATTGCGGAGCTCATCAATAGCGGACTCGAAGACTAGAACGGTCATCCCGTTCAATCAATCGATCCTTCTCCAAGGAAAAGGGCCGCGACGCCATATAGGTGTCGCGGCCCTGTTTGCGTTTCCCCAGATAAAACCTGCCAAAATAAACCTGTCCCCTTTTGGAAGGCAGCAATTTATGTGGTTCAGGTTGAGCCCGCGTAGCGCCGAGCAGGTACGCCGTTTGTAAAACGGCGTAACCTACAGATTCATGTTGCCGTGGATGTAGGGGGTGACCTCGGGGGAGATATGGTCGCAGCCCAGCTCGCGCAGCGCGGACTCGATGGCGGCGGGCAACGGGGTTTTGCCCTCGGCATCGATGGCGGTGCCGTCGAGGGCGGCAAGCTTGGCGACATCTGCGGGAGCGGCTTCGATATGCATACAGCCGCCGACCAAGCGCGCGCGAACCTGCGCCAGGTCAAGATCGTGTAGGTAGTCCTCGCAGGTGCGGATTAAATCGACCTTCTCGCGCGTAAGCCCCTCGCCCGTGGGGACGCGCGTGGCAAGACAGGCTCCCGCCGGCAGGTTCCAAACGGGATAGCCCCATGCGCGCAGCAGCTCGCGCTCTTCGTCCTTGGTAAAGCCGACCTCCATGAGAGGGGAGCGTACGCCAAGCTCTTTTGCCGCGCGCATGCCGGGGCGGTAGTCACCGCGATCGCTTGCATTGCTACCATCGATGACGGTGGGAAAGCCGAGCGACTTGGCGTGGTTGACGATGGCGGTAAAGCCGGCATGCTTGCAGTGGTAGCAGCGATTGGCATCGTTGCAGGTTACTTGGGGGAGCTGCAACTGATCCACCGAAAGATTGAGCACGGGGAGCTTAAAATGCGGCCCCTCATTGGCTTGTCCATCAACGGAGCGCTCAAACGAGGTCTGTTCGGGCGTGCCGATGAGCGGCGTGGTGAGGTGAACGAGGAGCGTGTCGGCAGGCATGATGCGGGCGCAGACCGCGGCCAAAAAGCTGCTGTCGACGCCACCGGAAAAGCCGATGGCGACGCGTCCGTATGCCAAAAGCAGCCGCTCGAGCGCTGCGAGCTTGTTTTGAAGCTCCTCTGCAGGTGCAGTGGTGTCTGAAAGCATGAAACGATCCTTACCATTGAGTACTCGGTCGAAAACTATAATCCTATCGAGCTGCTTGTCATAAGACTTCCAGCTATGTAACGAAAGTGCAATATGCTATATACGTTATATACAAGCTTGTAAAGTGCGGTAGAGTGGCAGTAATGCAATCCGGCGAGGGGATCGATATGATCAAGGCTGTTATTTTTGACATGGACGGAACGCTGGTTGATACCGAGCGTTTGGGCATCAAGGCATGGAAGGCAGGCGCCGCCGAGCTGGGGGTCGCGATTGATGATGCTCTGATCCATCAGTTTATCGGTCGCACGCTGGTCGATGTCATGGGCATTCTCGAGGAGCGTTACGGCAGCCACGAGACCGCCGAGGCGATCTATGCCCGCCACAAGGAGATTCGCGACGAGATGGTCAAGACCGATCTGGAGCTTAAGGCCGGCGCCGCCGAGTGCCTAGACGAGCTGCTGGCTGCGGGCTATCACGTGGGCCTAGCGACGTCGTCGCGCCTCGTTACGGCCGAGCGCAACCTTAAGATGGTCGGCCTCTTTGACAAGTTTGAAACGGTAACGTGTGGTGAGGACGTCGCGCACGGCAAGCCCAACCCCGAGATGTACCTGCTTGCCTGCGAGCGCGCGGGCTTTGCCCCCGAGGAGTGCGCCGTGGTCGAGGATTCGCGCAACGGCTGCGTCTCGGGCATTACGGCCGACTGCCATGTCTTTGCCGTTCCCGATATCGTTCCGCTGCCGCAAGACGTGGTGGATGGCTGCGAAGCCGTGCTCGATACGTTGTTCGACCTGGCAGCGGCGGTCAAGGCCGTGCACTAGACAATTGCGGTGCTGAAACGAGCAATTGCCCACGTTTGCGCTTAAGCAAAAGGGCCCGGCAATGGTCGGGCCCTTTTGCTTAAGCGGCGACTTAGCATACTTGCGGGCGTGCTATAGATACGCGCCGAGGTTGATGGCCGTAGCGTCGGTCTGGGTGCTTGCCTGGGTGCTGGCGCGCTCCAAGAGGAACGGCCGCACGAGTTCCTGACGGTTGATGTCCTCGGCGGCTGTGACCGCAGTAACGGTTCTCGCTGCGGAACCAATGCGGATGTGCTTGGTTTTTGCCGGCGCCTTGTTCTCGATTTGCTCCATGAGCAGCTGGACACCCTTGCGGCCAATCTCGTAGCCCGGGGGTGCCACCGTGGTGAGGGGGACCGACCCGCTCCATGCAAGCGGGTTGCCGTCGCAGCCGGCCACGCGAACCTGTTCGGGGACGGAGATGCCTTTGTCGGTCAACGCCGAGATAACGCCCGAGGCCAATACATCGGTAAGGCCGATGACAAAATCGGGACGCTCGCCGGTAGAGCGCTCGGCAATCTGAGCGCCGATGCTGTAACCATCGGCAGCGGTATTCCATTCTCCGGCGTCAATGACCTCAATTTTGATATCGGGATGCAGGACGAGGGCCTTATGAATGCCAAGTACGCGCAGGGTGAGCTGCATAAATGCCGCTCTGCCCACAACGGTGATATGGCGCGCGCCGCGGGTGATGGCGAGCTCGGCGATAATGCGCCCTTGCGCCTCGTTGTCGGCGGCCACGTAGTAACCGGGTTCGGAGCAGTGGATGTCCAGATGGACGATCGGCACGGGCATCTTGGTCATTGCGGGGTGCCAATCGGGGGACGCCATAGGCTGAACCATGACGCCGGACATCTGCGTGCCCATAAAATAGCGCAGGTAGTGGTCCTCGAGGATGTCGTCGTTATCGGCGTTGGCGATGAGCAGGTCATAGCCGTGCTTGCGGGCCTCGTTATGGGCGCCGCTGGCAATTTGGAGCGAGAAGCCATGGTCGAGACGGGGGAGGACCAGGCCAAAGGACTTGGTGGCGCCGCCCGCGAGCTGACGAGCACTTTGGTTGGGCAGGTAGCCAAGGCGATTGATGGTCTCGTTGATGAGCTTGAGGGTCTCGGGGCGCAGCTTTTCGGGGTGGTTGAGCGCGTTGGATACCGTGCCCAGCGAGACTCCTGCCTCGCGCGCGACGTCGCTGATTTTTACCTTTGCCATAGCGGCCCCTTTGATGCGTTTCAAGTACGAGTCAGATTGTAGCATCGCCCGTTCCCAGGGTGTCAAAACCTACCAATTAGGGCAGGTTTATTTTGGCAGGTTTTATCTGGGCAAACACCGGAGTCCAGACCACACAAAGGTGCCTGTCCCCCTTTGTGGTGGTTTTGGCGCGGCTGGGCTGCGCATTAAACGGTGGAGTGTCTACAATGGAAGCCGCTTTGAACGTAGATTGAAAGGCTTTGGTATGACTCGCGCTGTTTCTCGTCGTGATTTCCTGGGTTTGATCGCCGGTGCTGCAATGGTTGCGGCGAGCGGTTGCGCTGGCAGTGGCGCTGACAAGGGCTCTGCCGCTGGTTCTGCTGCGGTTGCGGGTGACGATATCAAGGGCGCCAAGCTCACCTTTGTGGGCGACGATGCCTTTGCGCCCTATCGCTATCTGGAGACGCAGTCGGACGGCAAGCAGAAGGTTGTCGGCCTGGACATCGCTATCGCTGACGAGATGGCCTCGCGCTTGGGCTTTTCTTACGACTTTGAGCCGCAGGACTTTGCCGCCACGCTTGCATCGGTGCAGAGCGATGACAAGGCCTTTACCATGGCGATGAGCTCCAACGAAGAGCGCGAGCAGACCTATGACTTCACGCGCGGCTACTATCAGCCGCTTGTGGGCGTTCTCACGCTCGGCGGCGATCCCGTCAAGCGCGTTGAGGACCTCGCCGGCAAGTCTATCGCCTGCACTACCGGTACCGTGCAGAACAAGTTCATCGCCAAGGTCATGCCCGATGCTGATATTCACACGTACGACGGTGGCGACCAGTGCCTGCAAGAGGTGCTCGCCGGGCGCATCGATGCCTACCTGTGTGACGGCGCCGAGGGCCAGTCCATGCGCGATGCGAATGAGGGCCTGGTGCTGGGCCTGCTCGATCGCTCCGAGACGAGCGACCACGTGGGCGTGTACCGCCTGATGGCCAAGAAGGGTGCCGGATTTGTCGCGGCGCTTGACGAGTGCATCGGCGAGATGCTCGAGGACGGCACCATCGATGACTGCATCAAGCAGTATGTGGGCGCCGACTTCATGTGGAACGGCGACTATTCCGCTTCCGGTACGTCGACGGTTGCCGGAAAATAGCGAGCCGGTGAGGCGCGCGCCAAGGGCATGCTGATGAAGTTTGAACTGCTAGAACCATATATACCGATGTTTATGAGCGGCCTGGTCGTGACCTGTCAGGTGACGGCCGCCGCGCTGGCCATAGCACTCGTCCTGGGCTTTCTCATTGCCGTGCTCAAGGTTTTGCCCTGTCGCCCATTGCGTGCGGTGCTCAACTTCTACACCTCTATCTTTCGCGGCGTGCCGCTCATCGTGTTGCTTTTTTTGGCGTACTTTGCGACGCCGCAGCTCACGGGCTTCAAAATTTCGATGTTTGCCGCCGGTGCCATTACGCTGGGGCTCAACGGCTCAGCGACGGTGTCCGAGACGGTGCGCGGTGGTATCGAGGGCGTTGACCGGGGGCAGTACGATGCCGCTCGGGCCATCGGGCTTCGCTATGTTCCCATGATGCGCAAGATCATCGTTCCGCAGGCGATGCGCTCGATTGCCCCTGCTCTGGTCAACGAAGTGATCACGGTCCTCAAGAGCTCCTCGCTGGTGGCAACCATCGGCCTGATGGATATGATGCGCGCCGCCCAGAGCGTGCAGGCGCTCACCTATCGAGCCTTTGAACCGTTTTTAGTGGTGGCCGTGGTCTACTACGTCATTGTTGTGGCACTCACGGCCCTGGGCAATCGGCTCGAACGCCGCCTGCGTCCCTAAGGGGGTGCCAACCACCGCAAAGGTGCCTGTCACCGTTGTGGTGGTAGGGTGTGTGCATCGAGTGGTATCCAGTTTAAGATACCACTTCTGGTATATCAGCTTGCGTTTGTGTGAGTACAATACTCGGACGTTATACGTCTCAGCGCCCGTCGTGCGTGGGCGTTTTGCAGTCACGCGAGCGAAGGGATTTATCCTATGTGCGGAATTGTCGGCTACACCGGCTCTGATATTGCAAAGAACATTCTGGTCACGGGCCTTAAGCGTATGGAATATCGCGGTTATGACTCCTCGGGCGTCGCGCTCGAGGTGGGCGAGGGCGCCGCGGCTCACCTCGACGTCATCCGCCGCGTGGGTAAGGTTGCGGGCCTGGAGAGCGAGCTTTCCAATATCGACAGCGACGCTACCTGCGGTATCGGCCATACCCGCTGGGCCACTCACGGCAAGCCTTCCGTTGTCAACGCCCATCCCCACACCAGCTGCGATGGTCGCATCGCCATCGTCCACAACGGCATCATCGAGAACTTCGCCGAGCTGCGCGAAGAGCTGGAGGGCCGCGGCCATCACTTTAAGAGCGAGACCGATACCGAAGTTTTCGCGCACTTGATCGAAGAGGCCTATGCCGAGACGCGCGACCTGATGGCTTCCGTGCGCGAGGCCTGCACCCACGTGGTGGGCGCCTATGGCCTGGCCGCCGTGTGCGCCGACGAACCTGGCGTGATCGCCGTTGCCCGCAAGGACTCTCCGATTGTGGTCGGCGTGGGCGAGACCGGCTCCTACGTTGCCTCCGATGTGATCGCGCTTATCGATGCCACCCGCGATGTCGTGGTGCTCGAAGACGGTCAGTTTGCCAAGCTCACGCCCGCGGGCGTCGAGTATACCGACGAGGCCGGCAACGTTATCGAGCCCAAAATCACCCATATCGACTGGGACCTGGACATGGCCGAAAAGGGCGGTTATCCCGACTTTATGCTCAAGGAGATTCACGAGCAGCCGCGCGTGGTGCGCGACACGCTGGTGGGCCGCATGACCCCTGCCGGTGAGCTCGATATCGACGAGCTGGGCCTTTCGCTCGAGGAACTCAACGATATCGACCGCGTATATGTGATTGCCTGCGGCACCAGCTACCACGCCGGACTCATCGCCAAGAACCTTATTGAGGGCTGGGCTCGTATTCCTACCGAGGTTGAGGCGGCTAGCGAGTTCCGCTACCGCAACCCCATCATCACGCCGACGACGCTCGTCGTGGCCGTGTCCCAATCGGGCGAGACGGCCGACACCCTTGCCGCCATTCGCGATGCGCGCATCAAGGGCGCCAAGGTCTTTGGCATCACCAACGTGGTGGGCAGCCCGGTGGCGCGCGAAAGCGACGGCGTCATCTACACCAAGGCCAACAAGGAGATTGCAGTCGCCTCGACTAAGAGCTTCATCGGTCAGGTCGTGAGCCTCACGCTTTTGGCCTTGCTGCTGGCGCAGGTCAAGTACCGCTTGACCACCAAGCAGACGCGCATGCTGTTCCGCGAGCTTTCCGATACGGCCGAGCAGATCCAGTGGATCCTGGATACGCAGACCGAGGCCGTGCACGAGGCCGCGCTTGTGTGCAAGGACGCGCAGTCCGCGCTGTTCGTGGGTCGCGGCATGGGCGCCGCCATTTCTTATGAGGGCGCGCTTAAGCTCAAGGAGGTCAGCTACCTGCATGCCGAGGCATATGCCGCCGGTGAGATGAAGCACGGCCCCATCGCGCTGATCGATCCGGGTTTCCCTGTCATCGCGGTGGCAACCAAGAGCGCAACGTACGATAAGACGGTGTCGAACCTCATGGAGTGCAAGGCTCGCGGCGCCAAGGTCATCGTCGTTGCTACCGAGGGCGACGAGGAAATCAACAAGATTGCCGACTGCATCATTCGCGTGCCGTCCGTCCGTGACGTGTTCAGCCCCATCACGGCGAGCGTTCCGCTGCAGCTGCTCGCCCGCGAGGTGGCCATCCTGCGCGGTTGCGACGTTGACCAGCCCCGCAACCTGGCCAAGAGCGTGACCGTGGAGTAATTGTTGTTCCGCCGTTCTGGCGACCAAGGCCCGGCTCCGTTGCGGCGGAGCCGGGCCTTGTTGCATTTGCCCAGATAAAACCTGCCAAAATAAACCTGTCCTCTTTTGGCAGGTTAGCGGAGCTTGCTGGTCTCGAAATACTTGGGATATTGGTCCAGGACCTCGGTCTGGTTGCGGAACATCATATGCAGGTGCTTGCTGACCAAAAAGCTCGCCTCGATGGGGTCGCGGCCGGCGATGGCGCGGCGGATTTGCTTGTGCTCGTTAACAATCTCCTGATTGTCGAGCCTCTGCGTGGCGGCGCGCAGCCAGCGGAAGCGCTCCAGGTCGGCATTGGTCGCCTCGAGCCATGACCACACGGTGCTGCGGCACGCGATGCTAAAGATCATGCGGTGCATGAGGTTGTCGCTTAAAAAGAATCCGATGCGATCCTCTTCGGCCATGGCCTTTTCCTGCAGCGCGATGGCTCGGTCGAGCTGCTCGATGCCTGCCGAGGTGGCACGGGCGCAGCACTCCACAATCACCTGTTTTTCCAAGTGTTCGCGAATGTAGCAGGCGCTCTCGGCAAAGGTGAGGTTGATGGGCGAGACATAGGTGCCGCTTTGGGGCACGGTGCGCACCAGGCCCTCTTGCGCCAGACGCACCAGTGCCTCGCGCACGGGGGTGCGCCCCATATCCAGGTCGTCGCAAAGCTGCTTGACGCCTAGCTTTTCGCCCGGCTTGTAGTCCAGGTAGACGATTTTGCGTCGAATGGTGTGGTAGGACTGGTCCTGTAGGCTCGTTTCCTGCTCGCCGACGTGCATCGATTCTTCCATATCGCCTCGCAACTGTTCTATCAAACTCATATGTCAGTTGTTAATTATGCCGCGAATCAGCTCTCCGCGGTGGGTAATTCGGCTCTTGCCTGAGAACTATTGCGGCATCTTAGTCTGTGTTTGCGCAAGGCTGCGCTCAATGTTGCCGTATCATAAGCCGTCGCAAACGTGAAATAGAAAGAAGGAATCCCATATGCAACTGGCAAACATCGTACGCGAGCGCTGGAAAGGCGTCTTGTTCTGCCTAATCATCGCCATTCCCGCGACGTTGCTCGGCAAACAAATTGAGGTGGTCGGCGGTCCGGTATTTGCCATCCTCTTTGGCATGGTCCTGGCGCTCGTCTTTCCCAAGAATCGTCGCGAACAGCTCGCCGCTGGCGTCACCTATACGTCCAAAAAAGTCTTGCAGTACGCGGTTATCCTGCTTGGCTTTGGCATGAACCTCTCCCAGATTCTGTCCAAGGGCGCCCAGTCGCTGCCGATTATCGTGGCGACGATCTCGACCTCGCTTGTCATCGCCTTTGTGCTCTGCCACGTTATGAACGTGCCGGGTAAGATCGCGACGCTTGTGGGTGTGGGTTCGTCGATTTGCGGCGGTTCGGCCATCGCTGCGACCGCACCCGTCATCGATGCCGACGATCGCGAGATTGCCCAGGCCATTTCGGTCATCTTCCTGTTTAACGTTATCGCGGCGCTCGTGTTTCCGACGCTTGGCGGCATGCTCGGGCTGGCCAATGAGGGCTTTGGCCTGTTTGCCGGTACTGCCATCAACGACACCTCGTCCGTAACGGCTGCGGCGAGCGCTTGGGACAGCATGCATCCCGGCGCCAATGTGCTCGAGAGCGCCACGGTGGTCAAGCTCACCAGGACGCTGGCCATCATTCCCATCACGCTGGCGCTTGCTTGCTGGCAGATGCATCTGGCGCGCAAGGCCGGCGGCGACGCTAGGAGCACGTTCTCGCTTAAACGCGCGTTTCCCATGTTTGTGCTGTTCTTTGTGCTGGCGAGCGTGATCACTACGGTGTTTCAGCTTCCCGCGTCCTTTACGGCGCCCATCAAGGAGCTGTCGAAGTTCTTTATTGTGATGGCCATGGCGGCTATTGGTTTTAATACCGATATCGTCGAGCTGGTCAAAAAGGGCGGCAAGCCCATCGCATTGGGCTTTTGCTGCTGGATTGGCATTGCGTGCATGAGTTTGGGAATGCAACACGTACTGGGAATCTGGTAGAGAAGTAGCTTGTTTGCGTGCTGCGTGCTGGTTGCTGGTGAGTGCAAGCCTGCGGTGGAGCGATAGGAGCTCTTGCGGGTATGGCTTGTCCGCAGGTTTATAAGTCCCGAAGAGCTCTTATCGCCCCGCCAGGATGGCGATGCGGGGCAACACCTATACTCGCAGGACGGCGCTTTCTGCCCTATAGTGTTTGGTGAGCAATATCGTTCAATTTTGAAACACTCGGTCGTGCGACCGTCGGCGGTTGCATGTCGCCGCGGACAGGGGCAAATCATGGATAGCGATGCCAAGCTGAACATCTTGACCGAGGCCCTGGCTGCTGCCGGGGCCTCGGCATTGGCGATCGATGCGCGTGGGGACGTCGCGATCTCGACCATGAATGACGCGGCGCTTGAGCGGGATGTGGCGGCTTTTGTTGCTGAGCGTCTCGACCGTATAGGAGACGGCGCGCGTCTGGTTATGGGGCGTGAGGGTACGCGCCTGAGCCTGACCGTTCGCCCCACCGACAAAGAGGGCGGGGGGCTTTGGGTTGTCGTGGTCCGCGAGGTGCGCGGTGCCGCGGCGCATGCGGGCATCGAGTGGCTCAACGCCGACGAAGTTGAGGTCCGCTACGAATCGAGCGCGTACGGCATCGTTGAGGGGGCGGCCTCGGTGGCTGCGCCGGTTGCCGAGAGCTACGCGCGCGGTGTGCCCCTTATGCTCGAGGGCGAGCTGGGCGCGGGTCAGGTCGAGATCGCCAAGCGCCTCTACCTGGACGGTCCTTTTGCCGATCAGCCCTTTGTTTCCGTTGCGCTCGATGAGCTCACCGAGCGCGGTTGGCGCCATGTGCTCAAAAGCGCCGAATCGCCGTTGTTTCAAACGGGGCTGACCCTTTGCATTGAGGGCTGGAACGCGGTTGGCCCCCAGCGCCTCCGCGAGCTCGTTTCCACGATGGCCGACACCGCGTTGGCGACGCGCTGCCATGTGGTGCTGACGGCGAATGACATGCCGGGCGGCGGCGAAAGTGATCAAGCCGCCTTTGTGACCGAGCGCTTCGCCTGTGCGGTGAGCGTGGCGCCGGCAATCGCCGAGCAGGGAGCCGCGTCGACGAAGGTTGCGCGCTATTTGGAATATCTCGCTGATGCATTTGGGACGGCAGCGCCCACGCTGTCTGCCGCGGCGACGAAGACGCTCGATGCTTACCGCTGGCCGCGCAATTATCTGCAGCTCCGCGAGGTCTCGGAACGACTGTATATATTGGTGGGGGCGGGCACGGTGGACCGCGCTGTGGCGGAGGAAGTGCTCGTCCAAGAGGACGTGATTAAGACCGCAACCTTTGGCGCCCCGACGCTCGAAAGCGACCTGTATATCCTGCGACCGCTGGCCGATACCGAGCGAGATATCGCGCATCTGGTTGTAGATCATCTTCACGGCAACCGAACCCGTGCGGCGGAGGTGCTGGGCATAAGCCGTACAACTCTGTGGCGCTTGCTGAAGGACGATGACCGTTGAGCGAGGCGCCCGTGACCGCGCGCGACGCGTGTGCTACAGTCCAAAGCGTTATTGTTTCGATTTGGTTACGGCGTGCGAGGGCATATGGCTGAGACTTCAAAACCGAGCCGCAGAAGGCGGAGTGCCGCGCCGGTCAACCGACGCACGACATCGGTGACGTGGGGCAAACACGCCTCGGGGTTTGATGGCTCGTTCAAGCGCACAAAATACGGGTATCCTTCGGCAAGCGCCCGCTTGGCAATGCAGGCAGAGTCCTCGTTGTGGGGCCGCAAACGCGTGGTGGGCTCAAAGCTCAAGCACGACGGAACGCTCGGTTACATCAGCCGCGGGGCGGCTCGCCGCAGTGGGCTCAATCCTGCTGGTTGGCATCGCTACGTGCCGATCGTGGCCGCCGTTGCAGTGATCGTCATCGCGCTCGCTGCGCTCGGATATGCCGGCGGTGGCGCCAACTTGGACGCAATGTTTAAATCGCCCGAGCTCGCGCATGCAGGCACAGAAGTTGTCGAGGGCGCACAGACCCAGACAGGCGTCGCGCCCCAGCGCGGTATCGTTGCGGCGGCCTCCACCATCGCCGATGCGCAAAAGGACGAAGACAAGCAAGGCGACGACGCCGAAACGACTCAGACGAACGAAACGACGACAACGGCGACGTCAATATAAGTTGCGAGTGGGGTAGCTAAATAGCCCCGTCCCAAATTGGCTACCCCTGCTGACGCTCCTGTACTACTTCACATACACCACGTTGTCGCGGCGCGGCTTTGCCTCGGGTAGCGTGTCCTCGGCATAGCCCAGAATGCAGTGGCCGACGCCGCGCAGGCTGCCGTCGGCGGGCAGGCCCCAGCTGGCCAGCAGCTCCAGGCCCTCGGGCGAGTCAAAGACCTCATGCGCGCGGTGAATCCAGCACGAATCGACACCCAGCGCATAGGCGGCGTTGAGCAAGTTGCCCATGGCGAGCGAGCCGTCTTCCAGATGTGTGGGCACGCTGCGGTCAACCAGCACCACCACAACGGTCTTGGCGCCATAGAAGGGGTCGCTGTTGCTGTCCATGACCTGGGCGTTGAGCTGTGAGAGACGCTCGACGGTCGCGGGGTCGGTGACGGCGACAAACGTCACCGGCTGGCGGCCCATGCCGCTCGGTGCATATTGGCCGGCTTCGATAATACGTGCAAGCTTTTCAGCCTCGACGGGACGATCGCTGTAGTTGCGGCAGCTGCGGCGGTGAATGAGTGCTTCGATAGTCTCCATGGTGTCTCCTTGCGGTGGCGTTGCAGATGTCCCGTTCATACCCGTCGGGCTTAAACGATAGACGGTCAATTGCCCGGCCAAAAGGATAGATACCAATTGGAAAAGTAGGTTTGCATAAAAGTACCTTCAGAATGTGACAAACAAATGGGATGGTTAAACGTTTTATCCCGTCTACCCTGCGGTTTTTTACCACTTGCCTAAATGACGAACGCATAACCTTTGATAAAGGTTTTACTAAAGGAGTACCAACGTTTATCAATGCGCCGTGGTGGCGCCGGGCCAGGAGGTAACATCATGTTCCAGGCTGGAGATGTCGTCGAGACCGATTTCGAAGGATTTCTGAAGCTGCTGCGTTCCAAGACGCGCGCTTTCGTGTCGATCAACGATCACGAGTACTACATCACGCACACCGATGGCTATTGGCGTGTTCAGGATTGCGAGGCCCTCAACGACAAGGGCCACTTTACTGACTGCTCCGAGCTGGTCAACACGGTCTGCGAGGTCGTCGAGCTGCCGTGGATTGCCGGCAAGAGCCTGCATGACAGCTTCTCGGGCGCTACGGTCTATGAGGCCGTCGCCGCTTAACAGGCAATAAAACTCGATTTTCACGTGACCGCTGGCGCCGCCCCCGCGCCGGCGGTCTTTTTCTGCCGATAGGCCATAAAAATGCACGCATTTGCGGAGAGCCTGTTGACGATAGTCAAAACTCGGACTAATCTAGAGACACATAATTGGTCAAAAATCGGACAATTGAATGGTGGGATAGATGAATAGTGCGGTTACGCTGGTCGACTTTGATCGGTTGCTCAATGGACTCGACCATATCTATTCGGAGTTCTCGCGCGCCTGCGGCCTTTCGGACTGCGCCTATTGGATGCTCGTCGACACCAGCACGGCGGGCGGCAGTATTGCCGTAAGCCGTCTGACAAGCGAATGGTTCTACAGCAAGCAGACCATCAACTCGGCAATTAAAGCCTTGACGGCGCGGGGCTTCGCAACGTTGGAGTTTGCCGAAGGCAGTCGTAAGAACAAGGTTGTGAGTCTGACCGAAGAGGGCAGGCGATTTGCCGAGCGTTATGCGCTGCCGGCACTCAAGGCCGAGCAGCGAGCCTTTGGCGCGCTTGAGCCATGTGAGCAGCGCGAGATTATGCGCTTGATCGGCAAATTCTCTCAGGTGCTCGGCGATGAGTGCGATGCCTTTAAGCAGCATATCGCTGCCGAGAACCAAGCCGAGAATCAAGGTGAGGGGGAGTCGTGCGACTGTTAATGAGGTTTCTAAAGCCATATCGAGGGCTTGTCGCAGTGACGCTGCTGGTGCTGCTGGTGGATAACGTCGGTACGCTGTTGGTTCCCACGATGCTGGCGAACATGGTCAACACCGGTATTACCACGGGCGATGTCGACTACATTTTACGCAACGGCCTATACATGTTTATCGCGACCAGCATGGCTAGCGGCGGCACGGTGCTGGGCTGCTATCTTTCGGCGCGCCTGGCCGCCAACGTGGCTTGCGATATCCGCAATGCCGTGTACGACAAATCGCTCGAGCTCGCGGCCAGCGATTTTGAGCGCTTTGGCACCGGATCGATGATCACGCGCTCGCTCAACGACATCAACGTGATTCAGCAGGCGATTCTGCAGACGATTCAGCTGGTGCTGCCCGTGCCGTTTTTGGCTGTGGCGGGCATCATCTTCGCCTGGTTTATCGATCCCGCCATGGGCACGCTTCTGGGCGTAGTCGTTGCGATTGTGCTGGTGGCGGCGGTCTTTACGGTTGCCAACGCGGCGCCGATTTTTATGCGCCTACAGGGCTTTATCGACCGCATGAACGTGGTGCTGCGCGAGAATATTGTGGGCGTGCGCGTCATCCGTGCGTTTAACAAGGAGCGCCACGAGGAACGGCGCCTGGACGAGGTGTTTAGCGACTACGCCGCCAACGCCATCAAGGTCAACCACCTGTTTGTGGGCCTCGACAGCTCCAGCTTCTTTTTGATGAACATCGCCGAGGTGGCGGTGCTGTGGGTGGGCGGCAACCGCGTAGGCGCCCACGCCATGCAGATTGCGAGTATCTCGGCGGTGCTGGAGTATGCAATTCTGATCCTGTTCTTTGTGATGATGGCCCAGATGGTGGTGCTGACGCTTCCGCGTGCTGCCGCGTGCCTGAACCGTGCGCAGCAGGTGTTGGAGATTGAGCCGAGCATCGTCGATGGCGAGCGCACGCTGGATGACGGGGCGCGCGAGCCCCAAGACGAAGCCGATGCGGTGGCCGTGTTCGACCACATGTCGTTTCGCTTTGACGATGCCGACGAGGACACCCTGTGCGACCTGAGCTTTGCCTGCCATCGCGGTCAGACGACTGCGATCGTTGGCTCGACAGGCTCGGGCAAATCGACGGTGGCAAAGCTTCTGCTGCGCTTCCACGATGCCACCAAGGGCTCCATTCGCCTGAATGGTGTGGACCTGCGCGAGCTTACGCAAGACGAAATCCGCGGGCGCATTGCCTATGTGCCGCAGAAGGCGTGGCTGTTCTCGGGCACGGTGGCGAGCAACCTTCGCTTTGGTAACGAAGGCGCGACCGAGGGCGACATGCTCCACGCGCTTGAGGTTGCCCAGAGCACCTTTGTACTCGACCAACCGCAGGGGCTCGATACCCCGGTGGCGCAGGGCGGTACGAACTTTTCGGGCGGCCAGCGCCAGCGTTTGGCAATCGCCCGTGCGCTCATGAAGCATGCCGATCTATATATCTTCGACGACAGCTTTTCGGCCCTGGACTTTAAGACCGATGCCGCCCTGCGCCATGCGTTGCAAAACGAGACGCGTGACGCTGCGGTGCTCATTATCGCGCAGCGCATCTCGACGATCTTGCACGCCGACCAGATCGTCGTGCTCAAGGACGGCGAGGTTGTGGGCCTGGGCACGCATGGCGAGCTTATGGAAACCTGCGAGGTGTACCGCGCCATCGCGGAATCGCAAATGAAGGGAGGTGAGTAGCATGACCGAGGAGCTCAGGAAGCAGGCCAGCGTTGATGACGCCGTTGCCACAGGGCTGGTTGAGGAAACAGCTGCCGTAGCACCCGAGCTGGACGAGGCCGCCAAGGCTGCAGCCGAGCGCGAGGCTCGCCGCCAAGCGCTCTACGAGGAAAACGAACGCGCCGAGGACGAGCGCGCCCGCGCTGAGGCAGAGCGCATGCGCGACGTGGACGACGAAGACGAGGACGAGACGCCCCGCGACACCTGGGCGACGGTGCGCCGCCTGTGGAGCGAGGCCGCCGGCGACCATTGGCGCTTCTATATCGTGTTCGCGAGCATTGTGTTCTATGTCATCTTTAACACCGCCGCGCCGGCATATAGCGCCCGCGTGATCGATGAGCTGTGGGGCCACATTCAGGTGGCGTTTGCCAACGACACCACTTTCAGCATCACCTGGGAGAACTGCGGCAAGACCATTTTCGTCTACTTTATGATCTGGACTGCCGCTGCCTCGTTCTATGCGCTCCAGAGCTTTTTGATGTCGAGCGTGGCCGAACGCCTCAATCTGCGCCTGCGCAACCGCATCGCGCAAAAGCTCAACCGTCTGCCGCTCGCCTATTTTGACGCGCATCGTCCCGGCGAGGTCGTCAGCCGCGCGACCAACGACCTGGACAAGATGTCCGAGAGCATGCAGCGCGGATTGCTGCAGCTGCTCGTGTCGATCGGCACGGTTGTTGGTGCTGTGAGCGTGATGTTCGTGTTCAGCGTGCAGCTTACGCTCGTCTTTCTGTTCTTTACGGCACTGTCGCTGCTGGTGACGAAGGTCGTCTCGCGCCGCACACACGATGTGACGGGCGAGCGCCAGGAGTGGGTGTCCAAGATTACGAGTGCGGTCGAGGAAGGCTATTCGGGCCGTCTGGTGATCCGCGCGTTTAACCGCGAACGTCAGAGCTCCGCTGAGGTGCACGAGGCTTCGAAGGAACTGGCTCGTGTGAGCACCAAGGCCGACTTTATGATCAATGCTGTCGGCCCCGCAGTGCGCTTTATCGGCCGTTTGGCGCAGATCGTTATTGCGCTTGTGGGCTGCAGCATGCTGGTTGCCGGTCACATGACCGTCGGCGTGTTCCAGGCGTTCTTCCAGTTTATCTACGAGGCGTCCGAGCCCATGACGCAGTTGTCGTTTACCTTCAACTCGCTGCAGAGCGCGCTGGCGAGTGCAGAGCGCGTGTTCGACCTGCTCGATGAGCCCGAGATGGAGGCCGATCCGCTGCCGGACAAGGCCGCCAAGCTGCCGGGTCGCGTGGAGGGCCGCGTCTCCTTTGAGCATGTGCGCTTTGGTTATTCGCCCGACAAGCCGCTTATGCGCGACGTGTCGTTTACCGCCGAGCCGGGCCAGAAGATTGCCGTGGTGGGAACCACGGGCGCGGGCAAGACGACGCTCATCAACCTGCTCATGCGCTTCTACGAGATTGACGGCGGGCGTATTACGCTCGACGGCGTGGATACGAGCCGCATGGACCGCGGCGAGCTACGGCAGCAGTTTGGCATGGTGCTGCAGGACGCCTGGCTGTTCGATGGCACGATTGCCGAAAACATCGCCTACGGCTGCCCCGAGGCGACGCGCGAGGAGATTGTCGCGGCCGCTCGTGCCGCGCAGGTCGACTTCTTTGTGCGCACCATGCCGCAGGGCTACGACACGCGCGTGGCCAACGATGCCGAAAGCATCAGCCAGGGCCAGCGTCAGCTGCTGACCATCGCACGCGTGCTGCTCAATAACCCGGCGATTCTCATCCTGGACGAGGCGACCTCAAGCGTGGATACGCGTACCGAGCTTGCCATCGGTCGTGCCATGGACGCGCTCATGCGCGGGCGCACGAGCTTTGTGATCGCGCACCGCCTGTCGACGATCGTGGACGCCGACCTGATCTTGGTCATGGATCACGGCAACATTATCGAGCAGGGCACGCATAAGGAGCTGCTGGCTGCCGAGGGTGCCTACGCCGACCTCTATCTGAGCCAGTTCGCATAATGTGACAAAGGGACAGTCCCGCATGTCACATCAAAAAGAAAGGCGCGCCGGGGATGGATTCCCTGGCGCGCCTTCTTGCGTTGATGCCGATGTCGTTTTGTGCCGCTTGCGTTCCTAGCGCTCGTCCATGAGCTTCGTGACGAGGGCTTTGAGCTCGGCCACCTCTCGCTCGAGTTCCTTGACGCGGCGGGCATTCTCGGTGATGCCTTGGCGGTTGAGCGCGGACTGCTCGGCGGCGTCATCGGGCATGTACTCGCGATGCTGCTTGGCATCGAAGCTCTCCTCGAACACGCGGCAGCCGTTGCGCTTGATGATGCGGCCTGGCACGCCCACGACGGTGCAGTTGTCGGGCACGTCCTTAACGACAACCGAATTGCCGCCGATCTTGACGTTGTTGCCGATGCGAATGTTGCCGAGCACCTTGGCGCCCGTGCCCACGGTGACGTTGTTGCCCAGGGTGGGGTGGCGCTTGCCGGTTTCGTTGCCGGTGCCGCCGAGCGTAACGCCCTGGTAGAGCACGCAGTTGTCGCCCACGATGGTGGTTTCGCCGATGACGACGCCCATGGCGTGGTCGATAAAGAAATGCTTGCCGATCTGTGCAGCGGGATGAATCTCGACGCCGGTGATGTGGCGGGTGATTTGCGAGAGCACACGGGCGAGCGAGCGATGACCGTGCTCCCAGAGCCAGTGCTCGGGCACGTGGTTCCACTTGGCGTGCAGGCCAGGATAGGAAAGGAAGATGACCAGACCGTTTTGCGCGGCGGGGTCCTGCGCCTGGACGGTCTTGATGTCCTCGCGAATGGTATTGATAAAGCTCACCGGCCGCCCTCCCTTAGCGCCATGGCAATGCGATTCAATAAAGTATAGCGATTCGCTAGGGATTAGGAAGAACAATCTTGGCGGCTTTGCGCGACAGGTGTCAGTTATGCAAACTTGCTGGTAATGGAGTCATGCTTTTGTGGGGTTGCGCACGAGGGGGCGCCGCAACCGTATACTGGTCAACTTGGACGTATCCGCGCCCACAACTGAGAGGTTTTACTTCATGGGTTTCATCAATTTTATCGCCGAGCTGCTTAAGGATCCGCGCACCGCGATCGCCAGCTGGATCGCCGCCGGCCCGCTTATGGCCTACGGCTGCGTTTTCCTGATCATCTTTCTCGAGACGGGTGTGGTGTTCTTCCCGTTCCTTCCCGGTGATTCGCTGCTGTTTGCCTCGGGCTTCTTTGCCCACAACGGCGGCTTTAACATCGTGGCGCTTCTGGCCACCGCATGGGCCGCAGCCATCCTGGGCGATCAGTGCAACTTTATGATCGGCCACTTCTTTGGCCGCAAGATCATCGCCTCGGGCAAGGTAAAGGCCATGACGCCCGAGCGCATCAAAAAGTCCGAGGACTTCTTGGATAAGTGGGGCCACCTGGCCATCTTCCTGGGCCGCTTCTTTCCGTTTATCCGCACCTTTGTTCCCTTTATCGCCGGCATGGGCGGTATGCACTGGCGCAACTTTGTCATCTTTAACGTGCTGGGCGGCATTACCTGGTCGACGCTCTTTACGCTGCTGGGCTACTTCTTTGGCGGCATTCCCTTTGTGCAGGAGCACTTTGAGCTGCTGATTATCGGCATTGTCGCCGTGTCGATCATCCCGACCGTGGTCGGTCTGGTTAAGGCTAAGCTGGGCAAAAAGAACGCGTAGCTCGAGCCAGCGCGCAGACCGTGCAGTTGAGGCCCGTCACCGCTTACGGTGGCGGGCCTTTTGTGTTGAAGGCAAATGAAAATACTTTACTTAGTTAAAGAAAAGCGTTTTATCCAAGGCGTGCGGGGAGTACAATCACCTGCATGCGAATCGACGTGCCATCGGCTTTGATGCTGCCCGCGTGTCCTGGCCCGGCTCTACGCTTCCGGGTATGCGACGTTGCGACGCGGCCGGCTTCGGTCCTTGCGTGCGGGTTCGCGAGTATGCAACCGTGTATGTAAGGAGCGACATATGACTGTCGAGAAGAAGGATATCGATTGGGGTAGCCTCGGCTTTGGCTACATGAAGACCGATTACAGCTACGAGGCCCATTGGAAGGACGGCGAGTGGGACGAGGGCGGCCTGACCACCGACCACACCCTGCATGTCTCCGAGTGCGGCGGCATCTTCCACTACTGTCAGGAGGTCTTTGAGGGCCTGAAAGCCTACACCGCCGAGGACGGCAGCATCGTCTGCTTCCGTCCCGACATGAACGCCGAGCGTATGTATAACTCTGCCCAGCGCCTCGAGATGCCCCCGTTCCCCAAGGACAAGTTTGTCGAGGCCGTCAAGCAGGTCGTCTCTGCCAACGCCGCATGGGTCCCGCCCTTCGGCTCCGGCGCAACCCTGTACGTGCGTCCGTTTATGATCGGCTCCGGTGACGTGATCGGCGTGGCTCCCGCTCCTGAGTACACGTTCCGCATTCTCGTGACCCCGGTCGGTCCGTACTTTAAGGGTGGCCTCAAGCCTGTCAAGCTGCGTGTTTCCGAGTACGACCGCGCCGCACCGCACGGCACCGGCAACATCAAGGCCGGCCTGAACTACGCCATGTCCCTGAAGCCCACGATGGAGGCTCACCGCGAGGGCTATGCCGAGAACCTGTATCTCGACTCCGAGTCCCGCACCTATGTCGAGGAGACCGGTGGCGCCAACGTCCTGTTCGTGAAGGAGGACGGCACGCTTGTCGTCCCGCAGTCGCACACCGACTCCATCCTGCCCTCCATCACCCGCCGTTCGCTCGTTCAGGTCGCTGAGGACCTGGGCATGACCGTCGATCAGCGACCCGTCGAGTGGGCCGAGGTCAAGGCCGGCACCTTTGTTGAGTGCGGTCTGTGCGGCACCGCTGCCGTTATCTCCCCGGTCGGCGAGATCGACAACAAGGTCTACGGTGCCGACGAGACTGTGACCTTCCCGGCTGGCTACACCGAGATCGGTCCTGTGATGAAGAAGCTCCGCGAGACTCTGACGGGCATCCAGTCTGGTGCTGTTGAGGATAAGCACAACTGGGTTTACACCGTCGCGTAAGCTGTCTTGTATGTCCGGCCCGAGGGCGACCTTCCTTTCCGGCGCGTCCTCGGACATGAAAGAACCCCCGCTGCGCACTACGTGCGGCGGGGGTTCTTTCGTCCTGCGGAGTGCGCCGGAAAGGAAGGTCACCCCCGGGCCTGCGTTACCTCGGCGCAGTCGTTACGGGCAATATAGATCTGAATAGAGATGGTGCGCGGCCTTTTGCCGCGCTTTTGTTTT
>CABUVH010000005.1 GCA_902494935.1 uncultured Collinsella sp. | reverse complement strand
GGTGCGAGACGTCCCGCAAGGCGAGCCGCAAGTCAACCCGCAGCCCGCTGAACCCCATGATGCGGACCGCCGCGAAAGCGAAGCGATCTGCCCCGCACCGCAGGGGTAGTCGCTTCGATCACGGCGGCATCCACTGTCTCGATAGGGACGGACGGCTTTTCGCCTCCGTCCCTTTTCATGTGGCGCTCCGCCGGCACCCAAGCCCGCTGGCGTACGTCCTGAGACGGCATCTGCGAGCGCCTTGCGCTCGCAGCGTTTGCGACCCTGAGGTCGCATCGAGGGGGACTGTCGGCTATGCCGACCGCAACGCACGCTGCGTCAGTCCCCCTTATGCCCTTTTGCCTTTTTTGCCCCCGAAGCGTATAGCGGAGGGAGCCAAGGCGATTTCTCCTGATATATGGCGTGAAACGCTGTAGAAAACAAGGCGTGTTTTAGGGGTTGAATTTGTCGAAAATTGCGACAGTTGTAGAAAGCGCTTCGGAGAGCCCCATAAATGGGGCAATCTTCTCGGAGTTTTTCTACAAGTCCAGGCGTAAAGTGACGACGTGTAGAAAGTGCGCCTTGAGTGTCCGCGAAGCAAAAAAAAATAAAGGGCGCAGCGATTGTTTTCGCTGCGCCCTTCGGCGTCTTTTCAGTCGTAGATTATCGGAGCGGGCACGAGCTGCCAAGCTGTGCCTAGATGATTTACCCCAAGGACGTACAGGTCAAGCTCCTCGTCGTAGAACACCGGCTCGCCCGTGTGCTCCATGACAAACGACGGGTCCTGTATGATGTACCACTGGAAAATCTCCTCCCACGGTGCCCAGTCCCCGCTCACAAGCTCAAGCGGGCGTTTTGCCATCTCGTTTGCGAGCACCATGTTCCCGCACGTCTCGGCGAGGTCGGCGTAGGTCTTGATGCCGTAGTCACTCATCGCCCTTCCCCTCCGCTTCCCGCTCCTCGGTTCGCTTGAGGCATTCCGCCACGCAGTAGCGCATGGTGCGCAGGGCCTCGCAGTCGATGCTCTCCGCGAGGATGTCCCCGTCGAGGACGACCTCGCCCAGAGCGTTCACGAACCGCCACTCCATCACGTTGTCGATGCGCTTGAGCACGTCCTTCAGGGTGCCGCCGTCGCGCATGGGGGCGTTGCCGTCCACCTTCGCCATGCGCTCAAGCTCCTTGGCCTTCGCCGAGCAGATGCGGGCGGTGCGCCTGAGCACCTGCGCCCTCCACATGGCCTCCTCCTGGGGGCTGTTGGGTTCAAGACGCTCCTTGTCCATCGTGTACCTCCTTATCTCCGTTCCAGAGGCACCCGACGCCGCAGGCGTCTTTCACGCATGCCCATCCAAAGCCCGGCGAAAGACCTTCGAAAGACCTCCGCAGGGGCTTTGTCCGGACAGGGGCGCGAAAAGGTCTCAGAACAGCCCACCGAAAGACCTCGAAAAGCCCTTCAAAGGTCGGTGCGCCGTCGCTGATCCTGTTTCGCGGTATTCCGGAGCATCTGGGCAAAAAACAAGGGGAGCACCCGTTATACGGATACTCCCCTTGTTCGGGAAACGGACACCTGCACGCGACCGGAGGGCGCGCGCGGGTCTGTGAGGGCTATGCCCGAACACAATACGTGCCGTGATGATGCCGTCGTTACTGACGAGCACCACATCTCACTTGCGTGAGATGGGAACCCATCGGTTGCGGGCGTCGGTGCCCACTTGCATGGGCACGCCACCCGTTACTGACGAGCACCGCACGAACTGCAATACACGTAGTCCACGTAGGTTTCGGTCGTGTAGGAACCATGGTCTTCCTTGTGGGAACCAGTCTGAACCGTCTGGTTCTCGTAGACAGGCTTTGTCTGATAACCAGAGTCCTTACCCGCCATAATCAACTCGCGGGCGTGTTCCTCGGCGGCGTTGATATCGGTAGTGGAATAGCCGTCGGAGAAGATGAAGGTGTTGCCTACGACAACCTGCTGAGTGCCGTAGTCGGGCACGTCGACCCAGTTGCTCACCCAGACGTTACGAGTAGCCGTATGGTTCACCCAAGTGTGCGTATGGGCGGGCTTGGAAGGCTGGCTGGACTGAGAAGGCTTGCTGGAAGCAGAGCCAGAGTTCGAAGAACCGTTGTTGGAAGGCTGGGAACCAGCATTGCTGTCGGCCTTATTGCCGTCATTCTTGGCAGACGGCGTCGTCTGTGCGGGCTTGTCGTTGACATCGACGTCCTTGTCGGCGTCAGTGGCCTCCTGCTTGGTCTTGTCGCTCGCGTTCGGGTTCTTGGCGACGTTGCCGTCGAGCTTGTCGAGGATGCCCGTGCCGGCGTCGCCCTTCAAGGTCTCGTCACCCTTCTTGATGGCGTCCTTGGTCTTGTTGACGATGTCGGCGAGCATGTCGTCGGTGACCTTGTCGGCGGGAATCTGCGCCATAGGGCAGTTGACCGCAGGTGCGGTCTTCGCGTCGGCGTCGACGGTGATGTCGACGGGAGCGCCCGTGTCGTAGATGTCGAACGCGGAACCGTCGGAGTTGACGGGGCTGACGAAGCTCACGGTGTAGTCGCCCTCGGCGAGTTCGACCGTGGAAGTGCCCTTGTTGCCATCGGCATCAGGGGTCACCGCGTGGTAGAAGTCCACGTCGTTGCCCTCGATATGGGCGATGGCGGGCGTGGAGTTCTCGTCCCAGCCGTGGTCGGCCGTGACGCTGAGGGTCACATCGACGGTTCTTGACTCCTGCTGTTCTGGTTGTTGCTCGGACGTTGCGAACGCCCCACTTGCCACGGCTATCGCAACAACGATCGCAACAACGATCGCAACAACGATCGCAACGGCTATCGCTGCGGCTTGGGGCTTATGCGAGCGCGCCCACTGGGATAATCCGTTCATTATCCATCCCCTTTTCTTTCATGGTGGTTTCGAGTTACCTCGTTATGTCAACCGCGTCATTACTTAGCGCTTTCCCATCGCGCGAGCCATCCAGTCGAGGTTGCCGCTCACACTGGCGGTGTTCGCGTTTATCTGCTGAGCCTGATTGAGAATCTGCCCCTGCATGAACAGGTTGCCTATTTGCAGCATGTTGCCGATTCTTTGCTGGTTGAGAATCTGCTGCTGCCCAGCTTCCATGCGGCGCTGGTGCATCTCGGTCTCGTAGAGGTTGACCATCTCCTGTACGGTGGTGGCGCGATGGTTGCGCACGGCAGCAAGGAAGAAATCCACGGCTTCGATGCTGTCGTAATCCATGGGGTACCACGGGGCGACCTGCGAAGCCCATTGCTGCTGTACGGCGAAAATCTCCTGCTTGGTTTGCTCGATGCTCTGGGCTAGGGCCTGGTTGTTGGCTTCAACTTGTTGGTTGCTTTGGTCAATCGCGGCATTTTTCTGGGAGCGGCTTTTGTCCGCTGTCTTCGCTATGACCTTGTACAGAATCGCACCGATGATGGCTGAGACGATGAGGTTCACGATATTCCAGACCGCCAATTGAAGCTCCGTGCCTCCCATCGAGAAGAACGGAAGGGTGGGGAGATACGTTATCACCTTAAGTGGCGTGCTCGTGATAAGCGTGAACGCGATAAGGAAGCCCCCGATTGCATAGAGAACAGGGTGCCTTTTAGTCTTCTTTTCCGTCTTGGCGGCAAACTGAGTGGTGAGCTGGTTGATGCGTTGCTGAAGACTGACCACGCGGTGCATCAGGTTATGAGCGATTGTGATACCCGATAGCAGGTTTTCCTGCTCGTTCATTGGCGTCATCGCATTACCTCCTGTTTTTTGACTCACTAACGCTCTCGCCTCGTTCGTAAAGAATGAGGTCTCAAACATTAACTGCATGCATGAAATACAGCCTTTCCAGTTTATTATATTTGAGGCTAATCGCCCATACGATTCAAGGCAACTTGATTTTGACGGGCGGTTAAAATGAAATACTTCGACATAGGACAGCGCATCAGGCGCTACCGCAAAGCCTGCGGGCTGTCGCAGGAGGCGCTCGCGCAAAAAGTTGGAATATCGGTAACGCACATGAGCCACATCGAAACGGGCAACACCAAGCTGAGCCTGCCCGTGCTCGCAAAGATTGCAGAGGAGCTATCGGTAGGCACCGACGCTTTGCTCAGTGACGCCCCAAAACCCGACAAGGCGAAGCTTTCCGCCGAGGTGCAAGAGATTCTTGATTCGTTCGAGATTGACGAGTTGCCCGTTGCGGTTGAGGTGCTCCGAGCGCTCAGAGATAGCCTGGCGAAACGCAGGGTCTAAGGCTTTTTTCGCTCATACATATTACCATACAGATTACTTTGGGCATTTTTGCCCCAAGGTAACGAAAAAGCCCTGAACCGTTTTACCAGTTCAGGGCTGAAATTTTGGTCGCGGGGGCAGGATTTGAACCTACGACCTCCGGGTTATGAGCCCGGCGAGCTACCAGACTGCTCCACCCCGCAATGTCTGGGCGCCTCATGTGCGCAAGAAGGAATATTACGCGGGAGTTCGGTAAACGGCAAGGAAAATCTCGTAGAGCATAATTCCTTCATATTTAAACCCCTCAGTCCATGTCAGCGTAAACGAATCGCAGCCGAGCGCCGTCGGCGGCGCGTATACAATGGTGCGCGTCCTTTTACGCCGACACCGGGAGTAGACATGCTGCTCGCTATCGATATGGGAAACACGCAGACGGCCATGGGCCTGTTTGACGGAAACGAGCTGGTGCAGTCGTGGCGCATGCCCACCGACCGCTCCTATACCGCCGACGAGATCCATGTGCGCCTGATGGGTTTCTTTAAGATGTACGGCCTTTCGCTCGATGCGGTCGACGCGATCGCCTTTGCCGGCGTGGTGCCGCAGCTCTCGCGCGAGTGGCACGCCGTGGCCGACCGCATTGCCGCGGACGCCATCGTCATTGGGCCGCAGACGGCGGCCGTGACCAAGCTGCGGGCGGCGCGCCCCCAAGCCGTTGGTGCCGACCGCATCGCCAACGCCGTCGCTGCCGAAACCTTCTACGGCGCCCCGGCGATCGTGGTGGACTTTGGCACCGCGACCAATATCGACGTCATCGACGAGGACGGCTATTACATTGGCGGAGCGATTGCGCCGGGTATCCGCATTTCCATGGACGCGCTCGCCGCCCGAGCCGCCAAGCTCGCCAGCGTTCCGCTCGAGGCGCCCGAGCACGCCATCGGCCGCGATACCGAGGAGTGCATCAAGGTCGGCGCCGTAACGGGCGCCGCCGCCATGGCCGAGGGCCTGGTCGCGCGCATGAAGCGCGAGCTGGGACGCGAGGACGTCACTGTTATCGCCACGGGCGGCCTCGCCAGCATCGTCGCCGATTCGACCGACGCCTTCGACGTGGTCGATGGACAGCTCACCATCAAAGGCATCTGCGAAATCTACCGCCGCATGCAGGAGCTGGGGTAGGACAGGGGCCTAAGCACGAGCGCGAGGGGCGAACTAGGCAACGCATCGGTCCTATTCCTCAAAAACGAATATTTTTCAGTTTTGAGGAATAGGACTTTCTGCTAGGCCTCGTCGCACAGCCACCTCGCCAGGTCCACGATCTGCACCCCATTGCGGTCCGTGGCCTCGTGATGCGTGCGGGCGAGAATCATCTTGGGGTACGCGTCGCCAATGCTCAGCAGTGGTGAAATCTCGCGTTCAAATGTCTTATCCGAGCTGATGTCGTCGCTCACCTGAATGTAGAGCTTCTCGCTTCGCTTGATTGCTACAAAGTCTATTTCCTTTTTATAGAGTACGCCGACGTATACCTCATATCCGCGGCGCAGCAGCTCGATGGCCACCATGTTCTCGTACACGCGACCCCAGTCCATATCGCGTGTACCGAGCAGCGCGTATTTGAACGCATGGTCTGCCAGGTAATACTTCTCGCCGCTCTTAAGGTATTTCTTGCCGCGGATGTCATATCGACGAACTTTATAGAAGGCAAACGCATCGCACAGGTACCCCATGTACGCGCCGACCGTCTTGTTCGTTATCTTTAGCCCATCCGCATTCAAAACATCCGTAATGTTGCGTGCCGACGTAATGTTGGAAACGTTGTCCATCATGTAATCGGCAATGCGCAGCAGCGCCGATTCGTTTCTCACGTTATGCCGTTGCACGATATCCCTCACAATGAGCGTCTTAAAGACGTTGGAGAGATATTGATAGCGCTGCTCCTGCAGTGGATAAGGGTAAGAGCCGGACATACCGCCGGTTCTCGCGTACTCATCGAAGTCGCGGTCGACCTCGCCCTCGTCGCCATAGAGACGATACTCCTCAAACGAGAATGGGAAAACCTCGATCTCGAACGTGCGCCCCGTAAAGAGCGTCGACAGATCGCTCGACAGCAAAAAGGCATTCGATCCGGTGATGAAGATGTCGTACTGCTCGGATGCGTGAAGGCTGTTAATCGCGCGTTCAAAACCGTCGCACATCTGAACTTCATCGATAAACAGAAAGTTTTGCTTGCCGGCCACTCGATGCTCTTTTACATAGGCGAGCAACGCGTGATACTCGAGCAGGTTCTCGAACTCATCGAGGTTGTAGTTGATATGGATGACATTCGAATTGGACAGATTTGCCTCCACGTAATCGCGGAGGGCCTCGAGCAATTTTGATTTACCGCTACGCCGGATGCCCGTGATGACCTTGATGTCCGGCACGCCAATAAGGCTCGTCAACGTGTCCATATATGACGTTCTATTGATGAGTTTCATTGGGGCCTCCTCGCGGTCTTTTATCGCTATTCCTCAAAAACGAAAATTTTTCAGTTTTGAGGAATAGGCTCTGTAACGAATATACCTCGCTAAAGGCCGAGCTGGCTTAATTCTATTCCTCAAAATCGAAAGATTTTCAGTTTTGAGGAATAGGGCGCTGGCAACCCATTCCCCAGATAGGCAAAACCCTCCCCGGCACAGGCCGAGGAGGGTCTTGTTGTCATGTCTATCTTTGGGCGCGAACGCCCCGCGCTACAGCCCGCGAATGCGCACGGCCTCGGGCGGAAACTCCTGCTCGCCGGCATCGGTCTTAATGGTCGCGCGGCCCCAGATGTCCAGGCCTGCAAACACACCGACCGCAAGCGGCAAGCCGTTGGGCGACACCGCCGCAACTTGGCGGCCCAGCAGCGGTACCATGTCGAAATACTCGCCCAGCACGGGAGCCAGCGGCCCTGCGGCGCCTTGCGGCGTGTTGGCAACAACCGCCCAGGTGTCCACACGGGTCAGCACGGCGACGGCCAACGCCTCGACCAGCGCTTCGTCAGCTACGTCCACACCAAGCTCGCTCAACGCCGAATGCTCAATATCCACCGTCACGGCACCGAACATGCCCGCAGCACCGGCACCACCGTTGACGGCGACGCGCGCGAACGACGTCTCAAACGCGGGCGCGCCGCACACAATGTCGCTCGGCCACTGGATACCCACCTTACCGGCAAGGCCCAACCCCGGCGTCGAAGCCGTGCCCACGAGCGCGTCCATCATGCCCATCGCGGCCACAAACGGCAGGCCATGGAAGGCATGCATGTTCACATTCGGACGCACGACCAGCGAAAACGTCAGCGATGCATCGCCCGCACTCCACGCGCACCAGCCCGCGGATACGCCCTCGCGGCCCGCGTCACGCGCCGCGTCGAGCTCGGTGCCGGCGGCAACAGCATTCATCTCGATCATCTACATACGTCCCAATTCGCCCACGATATGGCCCACACGGTCCTCAGGCTCCTTGACCTCGACGCCGTTGTAGCGGAAGAACCGCGCCGGGTCGTGCATCAAGTCCTCGAGCGGCACCAGCACAAAATCGCGCTCGCCGATCAGCGGATGCGGCAGGCGCAGCTTTTTGCCGCCGTGGGTCTCGCCGTCCATCCACAGCAGGTCCAGGTCGATGGTGCGCGGACCGTTGGCCTTGGCCTTTTTGGAGCGGTCGCGCCCCAGCTCGGCCTCGATCTTCATGAGCTCGTCGAGCAGCACCAACGGCGCCAGCTCGGTCTTGATCTCGATGACGGCGTTGGCAAACGCGTCCTGGCGCGTCTCGTAGGCCGGCTCGCTCTCGTAAATCTTGGAGGAGTTAGACACGCAGGTAAGTGGGATCTCGGCGATCATCTCGCGTGCGGCGCGGATGTTGTCGCAGCGATGCCCCAGGTTGGAGCCCACGGCCACAAACGCGCGGCGCGGCTGCGGCTTGGCAACCGCCCAGTAGCCGTTCAGGAACTGCGCAAAACCCGCGGCGTCGTGCACGCGCACGATGTTGGCACCGGCCTGGATGGCGCCCAGGCACACGCCAAACGTGGCGGCATCGCGCGCGGCGGCCTCGGTCACGCCCGAGATAGCGCCCACAAAACGCTTGCGCGACACGGCGCACATGAGCGGGTAGCCCAGCGACGCCATCTTGGCAGTCTCGCGCTGGATGACGATGTCCTCGTTAGCCGACTTACCAAAGCCCGGGCCAGGATCGATGCAGATGCGGTCGCGCGACACGCCGGCATGGATGAGCGTGCGGGCCTGGTCGGACAGAAAGCCCATGACGCGGCGCATGATGGGCGCCGAATCGGGCAGGGTAAAGCGGCGGAGCTGCGAGGTGGGCACATAGGCCTCCTCACGGCGGGCACTGCGGCGCATCATGGCGGCCAGGCGGTCATTGGACTCCGATGCGGCCTCGGTGGCTGCGGGCGCGGCCTCGGGCGCGGGCGCGACGGTCTCGGCGGCAGCAGCCCGCTCGGCGGCCGGCGTCTCCTGCTCGCTTGCAGGCTCGGACGTGGGCTCCGGTTCGCCAAACGGCAACGAGGGCTGCACCACGCCGCCCGGAAGCTTGGCCTCCGGCTTAGGCTCGCCCAGCAACTTGCCGCGACGGCGGCGAGCCGGCTTCTCGGCCTCACGCGCGGCCTCGGCAGCCGCCTCGCGCGCCTTCTCGGCAACAAACGCCGCTGCCGAGGTATCGAGCTGCACCGTTGCGTGCGTGCGGACGGGCGCGGCGACCTCGCCGGCATGCATCACGATGACGCCGCAAGTGCTCGTCTTAACGAACTCGACCATCTTGGGATCGGTGAAGCCGGTCACGTCGTTGACGATCGAGGCGCCGCAGCGCACGGCCGCCTTGGCAACCGCCACATGACGCGTGTCGATCGAGACGATGGCGCCCTCCTTGGCCAGCGCGCGCACCACGGGCAACACGCGGCGAGCCTCCTCGTCGGGGTTGACCGGGGTAAAGCCGGGGCGCGTGGACTCGCCGCCCACGTCGATGATGTCGGCGCCGGCGTCGAGCATCGCCAGGCCGTACTCGATGGCGGCATCGGGGTCGAAGTGCTCCCCGCCATCGCTAAACGAATCGGGCGTCACGTTGAGGACGCCCATGATGCGCGGACGGTCAAAGCTGAGCTCGTACTTTCCGCACCGCCATGTCTTGCTGTCGTTCGCCATGAACATCCTCCTAAAATGCCCACGCCGCCGAGCCTGGGGAGCTGGCGGCGGGGTCGCTTTGCACTCAGTCTTTCTATTGTATCCGCGCGCGCGGGCTAGAACGCAAACGCGGCCGCGATGTCGCAAGAAATCAGCAGGTCGGCATTTGCATCCTGATCGGTGGGAGCAAGGTTGCATATGGCCAGCGTATCGCCGGTAAAGTAACGCGTAAGGCCCGCCGCCGGATACACCACGAGCGAGGTCCCACCCACAATGAGGGCATCGGCCGCGGCGATGGCGGCAACGGCACCGGTCAGCACATGCTCATCGAGCGGCTCCTCGTAGAGCACCACATCGGGCTTGATGCGCCCGCCGCACGCAGGACACACAGGCACGCCCGCGGCGTCCTCGTGCTCGCGCGAGCAAATCCACTCGGCGCTATAGACCGCGCCGCACGACTGGCAAATGTTGCGATGGACCGATCCGTGCAGCTCGAACACGCGCTGCGAGCCGGCCGCCTGGTGCAGACCGTCGATATTTTGCGTCACCACGGCGTCGAGCTTGCCGGCGCGCTCCAGCTCGGCCAGCTTGGTGTGGCAGCGATTGGGCTTGGCGCCAAGCGCGATCATCTTGGTGCGGTAGAAGTCGAAGAACTCGGCCGGATGCGCCTCGTAAAAGCTATGCGACAGCATGGTCTCGGGCGGATAGGCAAACTGCTGGTGATACAGGCCGTCAACGCTGCGGAAATCGGGGATGCCACTTGCCGTGGAAACACCAGCGCCGCCAAAGAAGACCACGCGCTTGTGGGTGTCAAACAGATCCGCCAGCGCGGCGGAGGCCTGCCTGGGGTCCGATATTGCCTGCGTCATATGAGTCCTCCGTCCTTGTTAGTCGGGCAGCGTTGAGTGACGTCCCAGCATGCGGCCTTTAAGTCAGCATGCGCGGATCCCACCCCGCCCCTGTTGCGCTAATCTTAAGCCTGCCAACCCCGTCGAAAGGACACCATGCCTCAGACTTACACTTTCGCCTCGTGGAACGTCAACGGCCTGCGCGCCGTGCTCAAAAAGGACCCGAGCTTTATCCAGATCGCGCAAGAACTCGACGTCGATATCCTGGCACTGCAAGAGACCAAGCTGCAGGAGGGCCAGGTCGATATTGACCTGCCCGGCTATCACCAAACCTGGAGCTACGCCGAGCGTAAAGGCTATTCGGGCACCGCGGTCTTTAGCCGCCAGGAGCCGCTGCGCGTACTGCGCGCCGATGCGCTGCTGCCCTACGCCGGCGGAGGCGAGGCGGCCGCGCTCGTCGCCCAAGCCGCAACCGAGGGCCGCGTCTGCGCGCTCGAATTCGACAAATTCTGGTTTGTGGATGTCTACACGCCCAACGCACAAAATGAGCTCGCGCGCATCGACGTGCGTATGGCCTGGGACGATGCCTACCGCGGCTTTTTGAACGCGCTCGAGCGCGAGACCGGCAAACCCGTCGTGACCTGCGGCGACTTTAACGTGGCGCATGAGGAGATCGACCTTAAGAACCCCAAGTCCAACCGCGGCAACGCAGGCTTTTCGGACGAGGAACGCGGCAAGTTTACCGAGCTGCTCAACGCCGGCTTTACCGATACCTGGCGCGCGGCAAACCCCGACGTCGAGGGCGTCTACAGCTGGTGGAGCTATCGCTTTAATGCCCGCAAGAACAACGCCGGCTGGCGCATCGATTACTTTCTGGTAAGCGATTCGATCGCCGCCAACGTTCGCGACACCGGCATCCGCGGCGACATCTTTGGCAGCGACCACTGCCCCGTCACCCTCACGCTAGAGCTCTAGCCCCAAGTAATTCCTCTAGGGGACAGAGGAAAACAGATCATGTGACCCCTCTCCCCCTATAAGGTGCGGTGGAATAGTTCCTGTTTGGGCAGCAAATAGCCAAAAACGAGAACCATTCCACCGCAAGTTCGTGAGGGAACGCGAAATGCCTTACAGCCCGTATTTCACGACGACACGGTTAATGCGACGGCACCAAGGCTTGTACAAGGCAGCCAAGAACACGCAGGTCGCGAGGCCGTGTGTGATATCGAACGGCACTGCCGTGGCAAGACGTGCCATGGCACCCGCCCACGTGAGCGGTTGAACAAAACCGATAATGTCGTAGGCGTTGATCACAACGCCGTACAGCAAACCCGAAGCAAAGCCGTAGGTTAGCAGCGCCGGCATACGCACGGTGCCATCGGCGCGATCAAAAGCGCCGGCATGCGCCAGCGCACCGCCAACGTATCCCACGAGCCCCCAGGCATACATCTGCCACGGCGTCCACATGCCCTGCCCAAAAAAGAAATTGCTGGTCAGCGCCGCCAACGCACCGACCATAAAACCATTGCGGCGACCAAGCGTCGCCCCCGCGATAATGGCGATGGCACTCACGGGTTTAAAGTCGGGAATGGGGCCAAACAAGATGCGCCCCGCCGCGGCCAATGCTGCCAGAACCAGCGTGGGCATAATCTGGCGCAAACCCGGACGAGATGCCTCGTAACCCGCAAAGAACAGCGCGAGCACCAGCGCCACCACAACCAGCATGGCCAATGCTGCCTGCTCAACACCCGACAGCAACGCGGCAGCCATCACCGCCGGCACCGCCAACAACAGCGGGACCTCCAGTTTTGCAAGCAAGCGCGCGACGCGATAATCCGTCATCCCATCACGCCCTATAAAACACGTTATCGGCAAAGAAGTCGGCCGGCGGCTCCATGCAGGCAATCTCGCCGTCAAACATCATGACGACGTCGTCGGCTACCTGCTCGGCAAAGTCCAAATCGTGCGTAGCCATGATGACGGTGCCGCCAGCCTTCGCATGGTCACGCAGGGCGCGGGCGATGATGCGGCGGCTGAACAGGTCTAGACCCTTGGTGGGCTCATCGAGCAATAGCAGTTCGGGGCCGATTAGCAGCAGTTTTGCCAATGCAAGCAGTTGACGCTGCCCGCCCGAAAGATCGTACGGATGGCGTCCATCCAGACCCGACAACCCCAAGCTCGCCGCACGCTCCCGCGCCAAGTTCTCGTCATATCCGCAGGTCGAGGCCCATTCCATCAGCTCATCGCGAACCGTCTCGGCAACCAGCAATGCTTTGGGATTCTGAGGCAGCAGCGCCGCCGAGGCCGCTCCGCGCACCATGCGGCCGCGCTGCAGCTTGGCGGTCTTCGCCAGCACCGAGAGCATCGTCGACTTGCCGCAGCCGTTACCGCCCACGATCGCATGCACCGCACCGGCCGAAAACGCCACGTCGAGCCCACGCAGCACCCAACCGCCCGCTCGATCGTAGCGAAACCAGCCTTCCGACAAGGTGGTAGCCGACCCGCCGTACATTTTTTGGAGTATTCTGCTTCCATCCGTGCGCGGGAACGCTTCCGAGCCGTTCTCGAGCGACGTTTGCGCCACAAATTCGGACGATTTGTCCAATTCCGAACTTTTTTTCGCGCTCGATACGTCCCCGGGCGGCTCCAGAGAGCCCAAATTGTCCTCACGTCTGCTGAATACTCCGTTTTTTGCACATCGGATGGCACCCCACCCCAACATGTCGTCGGAAAACAGCGATTCTCGGCGTCCCAAAGAAGCCATATCCGCCACTTCGCGCACGCGACCGCCCTCAATCCGGTACGCACGCGTCGCATACTCGAGCATCGGCCGCGGTTGATGCGTAGCCACAACAACCGTGCAGCCCAGCTCACGGTTCACGCGAAACAGCGCGTGCAGAAAATTCTTCTCGGCAACGGGATCGAGCTGAGACGTGGGCTCGTCGAGTAACAGCACACGCGGACGCAGCGCCAGGACGGCGGCAAGCGACAGCAGCTGCTTGCGGCCACCCGAAAGCGTATCGGTATCACGATGAAGCCAGTCCTCCAGACCAAAGAAATAGCTGGTCTCGGCAACACGGCGGCGCATCTCGTCGCGCGACACACCCAGATTCTCTAGCCCAAACGCCATCTCGTGCCACACGGTCTCGCACACAATCTGGTTCTCGGGATCCTGGAACACGTAGCCCACGCGCTCCGCAGACGCGCGCACGTCCATGTCGGCAACGTTCTCGCCCAGCACGAGCAGTTCGCCAGCGCGCTCGCCCGCCGGAGCAATCTCGGGCTTGAGCAGCGACAGCAGCGTCGACTTACCCGATCCGGTACCGCCAACAAGCAGCGCAAATGCACCTTGGGGAACAGACCAGTCGAGCCCCTCGAGCACCGCAGCATCAGCCCCGGGGTAGGCAAAGCTCAGGCTCCGCACCTCAATCGCCGGCATATCCGGGCCGCACGCCGCGCCCGACACCGGGCCCCTATCCAACCGAGCCATCAGCCAAACCTCTTCTCATCAATCGCGTGCAACGTGCAAGGCAGCACCATCCAGGCAGCGTACACAACATAGCCCGGCCACGGCGCCGGCACCGAGAGCTGCGGATAAAACGAATACTGCGTCGTCGCGGTCCACGCCACCGCCACCGCGGCGGCGCCAAACAGCGCAAGCCCAACCAGCGCGGCAACATCGCCGCGCCCCAGCCGATACCGCGCATACGTCGTTCGACGCGTCGCGGCGCCCCACCCACGGGAGCGCATGGCGTCCGCGCGCTCCAGCGAATCTTCCATGCCCCAGCCCATCAACACGCTCGACGCCCGCAGGCGCGATCGCACGGGATCGGTGGGCGCGCGGCCCGGCACATCAATCGCATCCTGCACCGCCAGCACCGTACGACCGCGGCGTAAAAACTGCGGGATAAGCCTCATGCACATCGAGATCATGAGCGCAATCACCGGTGCGGCATTGCCCAGCAGCGCGAGCACCTTGTCGTATTCGAGCATCGACGCCGCGGCCTCAAACCACAGCACGCTCGCCACAAACAGCCCGCCCATGCACAGGCCGTATACCATGCTTTCCAGATACACCGCGCGCATGCCAATACGGAACAGCTCCGTCGAGCCCGAGGCGCTAAACAGCGGATTGACCAGCGCGATAATCAAAATCACCGGCAGCTGCCAGCGGAGTGCGCCCAGCGTGCGGGCAGCCCCGCGCGTCGCAAATCCATACGCCAGCCCGCCCGCAAGTGACAGCGCAATCAGCACCGGCTGCATCGAGAACATGGTGAGCCCCAGCGTCAGCACCATGTAGAGGGCCGGCACAGCCGGATGCGACATCGAGAATGCCGCGACGGGCTCGCCGCCAAACTCCTCTTGTATGTTGTCCACGGGCACCCCCGTCCCCTCGCTCAAACGACAGCTCCGCAGCACCGCAAACGCCGCACGCAAGCAGCGCAAACGCCACGCCGGCGGCACCGACATCGGCCGCCATGAGCCAATCGCTACGCGCTCAACATATGCCTGCGGTATCATATTGCGCCGTGTATCGTTTCCAAACACACGTCTCTATAACGTAACAGGAGATCACATGGACGCAACCGCAATTATCCTCGCTGCCGGCGAGGGCACCCGCATGAAGTCGAACCACTGCAAGGTTTCGCACAAGATCCTGGGCAAGCCCATGGTCCAGTGGATCGTCGACGCCACCATCAAGGCCGGCTGCAGCCGCGTCGTGGTCGTCATCGGCAGCCACGCCGACGAGATGCGCGCCCTCATCGACGGCGCCTATGCCAACAGCGCCACCAAGGTCGAGTGCGTCGAGCAGACCGAGCGCCTGGGCACCGGCCACGCCGTGAAGGTCGCGCTCGAGGCCTGCGGCATCGCGCAAGGCCCGGTCGTCGTGCTCAACGGCGACCTGCCGCTCATCACCGCCGACACCGTCGCCAAGTTCGCACAGACCGTCGCTACCGGCGAGCTCGCCTGCACCGTCATGACCATGACCCCGCCCGACCCCTTCGGCTACGGCCGCATCAAGCTGGGCGCCGACGGCCAGATCGAGCGCATCATCGAGCAGAAGGACTGCACGCCCGAGCAGGCCGCCACGCTGCTGGAGTGCAACGCCGGCTGCTACGCCTTCGACGGCGCGCAGCTCGCCGCCCACATTAACGAGATCGGCAACGACAACGCGCAATCCGAGTACTACCTGCCCGACATGCTCGAGATCCTCAAAGGTCACGGCCAGGCGGTCTCCATCTTCCACTGCGACGACTACCGCGACGGCCTGGGCGTCAACAGCCGCATCCAGCTCGCGCAGCTCACCGCCATTGCGCGCGACCGCATCAACGAGCACTGGATGGCCGAGGGCGTCACGTTCATCGATCCCACGCAGGCCTGGATCGGCCCCGACGCCGTTATCGGCCGCGACACCGTCGTGTGGCCGCAGACGCATCTGATCGGCCACGTCACCGTGGGCGAGGAATGCCAGCTCGGCCCCAACAGTCGCCTCACCGGCACCACCGTCGGCAGCGGCTGCACCATCGATGAGACCATCGCCATCGAGGCCGTCATCGAGAACGGCGTCGACTGCGGCCCGCGCGCCTACCTGCGCCCGGGCACCCACATGCTCGACGGTTCCAAGGCCGGCACGCACGTGGAGATCAAGAAGTCCACAATCGGCGAGGGCTCCAAGGTGCCGCACCTGTCCTACATCGGCGATACCACCATGGGCTCCGGCGTCAACGTGGGCGCGGGCTCCATCACCTGCAACTACGATGGCGTGCACAAGCACAAGACCGTCATCGGCAAGGACGCCTTCATCGGCTCCGACACCATGATGGTCGCACCCGCCCAGATCGGCGACGGCGCGCTCGTGGCCGCCGGCTCCGTCATCACCGAGCCGGTCCCGGCCGACGCACTTGGCCTGGGTCGTGCCCGTCAGGTAAACATTGAGGGCTGGGCCGCCGATTATCGCCGCCGTCTGCACGAGGACGACGAGGTATAACGTTTTACCAAGCATCTAAGGAGCTGTTCCCATGGGGGCGGCTCCTTTTTCTATCGTGACCTGCGCAACCGGATGAGTGGTCGGTTCGTGTCCGTTGACGGTAAAGACGTTATCAAGACTCGATAAACCCCGCCGCGCGGTTACAATGCAACAAGGCATCTATATGGCATTCGATATAAAGGAGAAGGGTAATGCCGATTAATGATCCCGAGAAGTCGGAGAATATGCGCAAGTCCATCCGCGTGTATTCCGGTTCCTCCAACCGTCCCCTCGCTCAGAAGATCGCTGAGTACCTTGGGGTCGAGCTTTCGGGCCTTACGCTAAAGCAGTTCGCCAACGGTGAGATTTACGCCCGCTACGACGAGACCGTCCGCGGCGCCGACGTCTTCCTGATTCAGTCCGTGGCCGGCGGCAACGTCAATGACATGCTCATGGAGCTGCTCATCGCCACCGACGCTGCCAAGCGCGCATCCGCCCGCTCCATCACCGCTGTTATCACCCACTACGGCTATGCCCGCCAGGACCGCAAGGCCGGCCCGCGCGAGCCCATCACCGCCCGCCTCGTCGCCAACCTGCTCGAGCGCGCCGGCGTCAACCGCATCATCACCCTCGACCTGCACCAGGGCCAGATTCAGGGCTTCTTCGATATCCCGGTTAACCACCTGTCCGCGCTGCCGCTGTTTGGCCAGTACTACAACGACATGCACTTCGACACCGACAACCTGGTTGTCGTCTCCCCCGATGTGGGCCGCGCCAAGGCCGCCAAGAAGCTGTCCGACATGCTCGGCTGCGACCTGGCCATCGCCCACAAGGGCCGTCCGCGCCACAACGCCGCCGAGGTCATGGGCATCATCGGTGACATCAAGGGCAAGACCTGCATCATCAACGACGACATGATCGACACCGCAGGCACCCTGTGCGCCAACGTCAAGGAGCTCAAGGCTATGGGCGCCGGCGACATCTACGTATGCGCCACCCACGGCATCTTCTCCGGTCCGGCCATCGAGCGTCTGAACGACGCCCCGATCGTCGAGTGCGTCGTCACCGACGCCATCCCTGTCGAGGTCGGCGGCAAGATCAAGACCATCTCGGTCGCCGAGGAGTTTGCTCAGGCCATCTCCGCCGTTTACCACGAGGAGCCCGTCTCCACGCTCGTCGGCGGCGACTTCGCGCTGTAATCCAGCGTGCATCTCATCATCTTTGGTGTTTTTAAAGGGTCGGAAGCTCGCTTCCGACCCTTTTTCTACCCCTCGACAACCTTCCCTGGACAATTAGTTCAGATACGTATTTTTTTAAAGCTCCAAAGGCCGTTCTGAGCTCCCCGGCGAACGCCATACTGCCCAAAGCTCATCGCTTTCGAGTACGACCGCCGCATATTTACCCTCAAATCGCCCTCGAAAGCCCTTAGAAACGCCTCGAACGCCCGCCGTCTTATACGTATCTGAACTAACTGTCCAGTAGCTATCGTCAACCTTCGCGGCAGAGCTCAATTTCCTGCAATCCCCTCAACCGATTCCACCGATTTCATAACACCCAGCCGTTCATGGCGCGCAGCGCCCCGCTGAGCGAAAAGAACGGTATGGCGGTCGCATTCTGCCGCCAACTTAGTACGTTATAGCTATGACGACCGTGATTTCACATCTCTCCGCCCTCCGCGCAATTCGTCGCGCACGACGGGCGTACTCTGCCCTACCCTGGGACTCCGTTGATAGCGAACAGCAAGCACAGGCCTTGGCTGGCTGCATTCCCAACAATGACGCGATAGACTTTGGCGCACTTTCGATACTCGACGCCTGGAATGAAGATGATTCCGAACTGCTCGATCTTCTCGTTTCAAACGAAGACAACAGGCGCCCCGACAAGCGACTTCTTCAGCATATTCTCTCCGCTCCGCTTCCTGAAGGTGCAATTATGCACGTCGAGGCCGACATCTACGCTACGTCTCCTGCCATGACAGCCATGCTTTGTTCCAAGAATGAATCAGTCGCCAAAACCTTGATGCTACTCATGGAACTGCTCGGAACCTACTCCCTTCCTCCCGGGGCAACATACCCCATTGCCCATGACGACATCTGGCCCAAGGGCGATGGCTGCGCAGCGACGGGCGATCTCGATTGCTTGGGCAACCAGTCGGTGGTCGAGCAACAGAACGAAACCCGCTACGAACAGGCACACTACAAATGCGAGCCCGCCACGACCATCGAAGAGCTCGAGACTGTTGCACAGCTTGCCAAAAGCAGCTCATACACCTCGTTTCGCACGGCAGTCAAGCTCGCCCGACCCGGATCTGCATCCCCAGCCGAATCCCTAATGTTTGCCGTTCTCGGAGCGCCCATGCGCTTTGGCGGATTCGGATGTTGCAGCCTGCCCATGGGAGGCCTGCTACTCAACTATCGAATCGACTTCGACACCCTTGCGGTCAACATGTCCTCGGGCATCCCCTATACCATCTGTGACCTATATTGCCCGGCAGCCGGAGTCGACAACGAATACAACGGAATTGGGCACGAGCTTCAAAACGCTCGCATCCACGATGGCAATCGAAATAATGGCCTCAAGGCAATGGGCATCCACGTCCTGGTTATCAATCGCGACCAAATGAAAGACCTTGTTGCACTCGAAGCCTTCGCCCAAACGATGCATCGACTCGCGGGAGTCCGATTCCGATACCGTATCAAGGGCTATCGCAAGCGTCAGGCCGCTTGGCTCAACGCCCTGCGGGCCGGAATCAGCCTTGCGCCGGTCTAAACGGCGAATCACCCGCGCGCCGCCGAACAGGACTGGACAGTTAGTTCAAATACGTATAAATGGACACATTGAATTAGGCTGTTTTGCGGCTATCTCTATACCATTCGCCCTATTTGAAGGCAGGGTAGACTTCAAAACAGCGCCATATGGACTAACTAAAGCTCCAAAACAACGTATCGGCATTGAATTGAGCACTTCGAGTCCTCAGAACTTATACGTATCCGAACTAACTGTCCACCTCGATTTCGACGGCCGTCCAAACGCCCTCAAATAACCTCAATTGCCCTCCATTTGACAGCGGCAACAGGGTCGCTCACCATAGCAGGCGACAAATCGACGAAAGGAAGCACATGGCAGCTGCACAGCCGCTTAAGATTCGCATGGTTGCCGGGCTTGGCAACCCTGGCGATGAGTATGCCGAGACCCGCCACAACGCTGGCTTCAAAGCAATCGACGAGTTGGCCCGTCAGGCCGGTGTCACGTACTGGAAAAACCAGGCAGGCGCCGAGGTCGCGCTCATCAACATCAACGATCCCGAGGAAGAGGGAGGCAAGCGCCAGATTGTACTGGTCAAGCCGCAGTCATACATGAATACCTCGGGCGGGCCCATCTCCAAGCTCTGCCGCGAGTACAAGATCAAGACCGAGGAGCTGCTCGTGATCCACGACGAGCTCGACATTCCCGCCGGTGACGTACGCGTCAAGGTGGGCGGAGGCCATGCCGGTCACAACGGCCTGCGCTCCATCATCGACAAGATGGGCAGCCGCGACTTCAGCCGCATCCGCACCGGCATCGGCAACCCTCCCGGCAAGATGGCCGTCGCCGACTACGTTCTTAAGCAGCTGCGCGCCCGCGAGGCCGAGGATTTCCAGGACACCTGCGCCCGCGCCGCAGATGCCGCCGGTCTGGCCATCGTCCACGGCGTAATCTACGCCCGCGATCACGTAAACGGCGCCGCTTCCGCCAACGGCAAGCACTAGAACCTACTATTTAGGGACAGGTTTATTTTGGCAGGTTCTGTATACGGAAACACCGCAGCGGCCGCACCGCAATAAACCCTGTGCCGCCATACATATGCAGCGCTCCAATGGGGGCCGGTCTCACCGATGTGCGAGGCCGGCCCCATTTGCCGTTTTACCTGATAAAACCGACCAAAATAAACCTCTCCCCCTTTGGAAGGCCAAAGTGGATAAACCCTGCTCCCAACCGCCGAAGACACACGTAAGTGACATGTCCATGAGGGTATAATTTGCACCGTATGTCTGCACAACGCCTGTGCGCGTACGGTTTTATTCGGGCTACCGTCCATTTCCGTGGAGGCACGGTTCGGCGGCCCTAACAAGAGAGGGGTTCTATGTATAAGATCCTGGAGAAGACGCAGTTCTCGGAGAAGGTGTTCAAGTTCCGCATCGAGGCGCCTGCAATCGCCAAGCATGCGCACGCTGGACAGTTCCTCATGGTTCGCGCCAACGAGACGGGCGAGCGTGTCCCGTTTACCCTGGCCGGCTGGAACGGTGACGAGGGCTGGGTCGAGTTCATCTTCATGGTGATCGGCAAGACCACCGAAATGCTTTCCACCTACGAGGCCGGCGAGTCGCTGCGCGACGTCGTGGGCCCGCTGGGCGTTCCCACCGAGATGGCCGAGGGCCCCTGCGCCGTCATTGGCGGCGGCGTTGGCCTGGCAATTGCCTTCCCGGTCGCCAAGCACCTGGTCGAGACCGGCCACGAGGTGCACGCCATCATGGGCGCCCGCACCAAGGACCTCCTGCTCATGGAGGACCAGTTCCGCGAGCTCCTCGACGAGGACCACATCCACATCACTACCGACGACGGTTCCTACGGCGAGCAGGGCGTTGTAACCGCTCCGCTGGAGCGCCTGCTGCAGGACAAGGCCGTGAGCCAGGTCTTCTGCGTCGGCCCCGTTCCGATGATGAAGTTCTCGACCCTCACCGCCCAGAAGTACGACACCCCCATCACCGCGTCGCTCAACCCCATCATGGTTGACGGCACCGGTATGTGCGGCTGCTGCCGCGTCGAGGTGGGCGGCGTGACCAAGTTCGCTTGCGTCGACGGCCCCGACTTCGATGCCACCCTGGTCGACTGGGATGACCTTCGTGCCCGCCAGGCCGCTTACCGTTCCGAAGAGGGCGAGTCCCTCAAGGCCTATGAGGAAAAGAGCTGCGCATGCCACTAGTTAACGGTCGTTTCGTTGCCGATATGAAGTCGCCCCGTACCCCCGATAACGAGGAGCCGGCTGCCGAGCGCGCCTGCGACTTCCGCCCCGTCGACAAGGGCTTCACCGAGGAGATGGCGCTGGCCGAGGCCGAGCGCTGCCTCAACTGCAAGAAGCCGTTCTGTGTTGAGGGCTGCCCCGTCAACATCAACATCCCCCGCTTTATCGAGCAGATCCGCGAGAAGGACTTCGGCGGCGCTCTCGATACCATCCGCGAGGACTCCATGCTTCCCGCCATCTGCGGCCGTGTCTGCCCGCAGGAGAACCAGTGCGAGGGCAAGTGCATCCGTGGTAAGAAATCCGAGCCCGTGGCCATCGGCCAGCTCGAGCGCTTCCTGGGTGACCGCCCCGAGCTCGCCTCCACGCCCAAGATGGCCCCCAAGAACGGCAAGAAGGTCGCCGTCGTCGGCTCTGGCCCGTCCGGCATCACCTGCGCCGGCGAGCTCGCCCGCAACGGCTTTGACGTCACCGTCTTTGAGGCCTTCTTCACCGGCGGCGGCGTGCTGGTCTACGGCATCCCCGAGTTCCGTCTGCCCAAGGCAGTCGTCAAGCGCGAGATCGACGGCCTGGAGGACATGGGCGTCAAGTTTGAGTACAACTCCGTCGTGGGCAACATGGCCACGGCCGAGGAGCTGTTCGAGCAGGGCTTCGACGCCATCTACGTGGCGACCGGCGCTGGCCTGCCCAAGTTCCTCAACGTCCCCGGCGAGAACCTGCCCAACGTCTTCTTCGCAAACGAGTACCTCACCCGCGTGAACCTGATGAAGGCCAACAAGTTCCCCGAGTACGACACCCCCACCAAGCACGGCAAGAACGTCGTCGTCTTTGGTGGCGGCAACGTGGCTATGGACGCCGTCCGTACCGCCAAGCGCCTGGGCGCCGAGCACGCCATCATCGCCTATCGTCGTACCGAGGACGAGATGCCCTGCCGTCGCGCCGAGCTGCACCATGCCAAGGCCGAGGGCGTCGAGGTTCTGCCGCTCGTTTCCCCGCTCGAGTTTGTCGCTGGCGAGGACGGCTCCGTGTGCGCCGTCAAGGTCCAGAAGATGGAGCTCGGCGAGCCCGACGAGTCCGGCCGTCGTCGCCCGGTGCCCATCGAGGGCGCCATCGAGGAGATTCCCTGCGACGTCGCAATCTCGGCTATCGGTACCAACGCCAACCCCTTCGCAAAGAAGATCGGCGGCAAGATGGAGCTCAACAAGTGGGGCTACATCATCGCCGACGAGGAGACCGGCCAGACCACCGATCCCCGCATCTGGGCCGGCGGCGACATCGTCACCGGTGCCGCTACGGTCATTCTGGCGATGGGCGCCGGCAAGAAGGCCGCCGCTTCCATCACCAAGAGCCTGCTGGGCGAGTAATCACCCTCAACGCTAGCCATCAAACGGCAAAGTCCCCGTCGAGCACACGCCCGGCGGGGACTTTTTCTATGCCGATCGCCCGACCACCACGATGGGGACAGGCACCTTTGTGATGGTTTTGGTCGGTTAGCCTTCGAGCTGCGCCACCTTGTAGCGGTAGGCAGCGGCGATAACGTCTTTACAACCCTCGCGGCCCAGCTTGGCGCGGTTGACGACGATGTCCTTGCCGCTCGTCATCTTCCACTTTCCGGCACTGTAGCGCTTATAGAACGCCTCGCGCGCCTTCTGCTGCTGTTTGACCAGCTTGGCGCCCTTCTTTTTATTAAGGCCACGCTTCTTGCGCACGATCTCGACGCGGTCCTCAAGGGGTGCGGTCACCAACACGGCAATGTGGTTGGGGTTGTTACGCAGCAGGTAGTCGGACAGACGGCCTTCGATAATGCAGCTCTCGGTCTCACCCAGATCCAAAATCACCTGGCTCATCTTTTGGAACAACTTGTCCGAGTACGAACGCGCATCGTAGCGGTCGGGCAGAAACGCCATGTTCTCCACGGCCAGACGCTCGTCGTAGGCGGCCATCTTGTCGAGCGACTCGCCCGCGCGCAGCGACGCACGCACCAGCAGCTCGTTATCGTACAGCGGAATCCCCAACTCGTCGGCAAGCATGCGACCAATCTCGTGGCCCTCGGCACCAAAGTCGCGCGCGATGGTAATGACCACAGGACTCTTCTTGTTCTCCAGATCGCTCATCGCGATTCCTTTCTCTATGTGACAAAGGGGCTGCCCCTTTACCACATTCTACGCTGCCACCATTCGCCTCTGATACGCTCGAACCAGCAGCGAGATACCAAAGTTGAGCACAAAGTACATCGCAAACACCAGGCCGTAGAGCATAAGCACCTGCGACAGGTCGATCGCGTGGGCCATCACGACGTTTGCCGTGTACATGAGCTCGGCCACGTTAATGCCCGAAAGATACGAGCTGTCCTTAATGACGGTCGTGCATTGGCTAAACAGCGCCGGAATGATCGTCTTAAACGTCTGCGGCAGAATGATGTAGCGCATGGTGGCAAAAAAGCCGAAGCCCTGGCTCTGCGCCGCCTCAAACTGGCCACGTGGAATCGAGTTGAGACCGCCGCGCACAATCTCGGCCATAACAGCGCTGGTAAACAGCGTGAAGGCGATGGTCGAAATCACAATGTCCAAACCCTGCACCGTAAAGTAGATAAACAGGATCCACAACAGGTTCGGCGTGCAGCGGAACAGCTCGATATAGGCGCTCACCAAAATACGGAACGGGCGGGGCGCATAGCTTTTAACGAGCGCCAGCACCGTGCCAAAGATGAGCGAGAAAAAGATCGACAGCGCCGAGATCTCGATCGTCTTAACAAAGCCGCCCCAAATGTAGAGCAGGTTGGTCGCGTTGAAGATTTCCATGCGCTAGGCCTCCTCTACGTTGTCGAGCCCCAGCTCGGCCAGGCTCACGCCGCGCGGACGCTCCTTGGAGCGGCGCTCGAGCCACTGCACCAGCATGGCGAGCGGAAAGCAGATGATGAAGTACATAAGGCAGCAGACGATGTATCCCTGCAGGTAACCGTACAGACTCACAAAGTTGTCGGAACGATACATAAGGTCGCCGCCGGCCACAAGCGCCAGCACCGACGTGTTCTTGACCAGGTTGAGCGCCTGATTACATAGCGGCGGCAGAATGATCTTGAACGTCTGGGGCAGCACGATGTACCAGTACGCCTGCGCACGGGTGAAGCCCTGGCTCTGGGCCGCCTCCATCTGACCGCGCGGAACCGCCTCGATACCAGTGCGGATGACCTCCGAAATGTAGGCCGCATGATACAGGCCCACGCCCAAGAAGCCCAGCACGAACGGCGCGATGCGCACCGGCTGGTCGGCACCGGTTATGGCCTGCAAAAACTGCGGTCCGGCCATGTACATAAAGAGCACCTGCACGGGCAACGGGGTGTTCTGGTAAAACTCCACGTACACGCGGCTTATGGCACGCAGCACACGCGAACGGGTGGTAGAGAACACACCCAGCAGCGTGCCCAGTACCAGAGACAGCAACAGGCCGGCAACGACCACCTGCAGCGTCACGCCAAAGCCCTCCCAGAAGGGCCCCATGTTTTGAAATGTCGTCGACCAACGGTCGGCGTCAAATAATCCTTCGAGCATTTGATTCCTTCCTTGGACGATGCGCCTATACAAGACCCCAGGTCTTGACCTCTTGGTCGAGCCAGCCGTCGGCCAGGCGATCGCAAATCACCTGATCGACCACGGCCGAAAGGTCGCAGCCCTTCTTGGTCGCCACGCCGTAGCCCTGCTCGCCAAACTTGACCTCGGGCTGCAGCAACTCAACGGTCTCGTTCATATAGCCGGCCAGCGTGGAGCGGTCCATGGCAAAGACGTCGATATTGCCGGCGTCGAGCGAACTCTTGATGATGGGGTAGCCGCTAAAGGCCCTAAACTCGGGCTTGCAGCTAAAGCCGTTGTCTTTGATCATCTGCTCGATCAGGCCCTGCGTGGTGGCGCCCTGGCTCACGCCAATGACCTTGCCGTCCAAGTCCTCAATCGAGGTAAAGCCCGAACGCTTCTTGACCATGAGTCCCACGTAGTCGGTGCGGTACGGCGTCGAGAAATCCCAGCTCTTCTTGCGCTCGTCGGTGATGGTGTAGGTCGCCGCGACCACGTCGAGCTGGCCGTTATCGATCAGCGGGCCGCGTGTCTTGGGCGTTACGTCGGTAAACTCGACAAGCTCCTGGGCGCGGGCCTCCTTATAGCTCACGCCAAAGACGGCAGCGGCGATCTGGTAGCACAAATCAACTTCCATGCCCTCAAAGCGACCCTTGGCGGTGTCGTAATAGCCATAGCCGGGAACGTCCTTCTTAACGCCGGCATTCAGATGGCCACGCGACTTGATGGCCGCAAGCTTGGAGCCCTTGTCGGAGCCCTCGCCGCTGGTGGAGTTGCCGCAACCGGTAAGCGCGGTCCCCGTCAGCGCAAGCATGCTGGCGCCAGCCAGCTGCAAAAAGTGACGGCGCGACACGGCCGCCCTCGTCATATCCGTCATGTCCATCACCGTGCCTAGTGCAGAATCTTGGACAGGAACTCGCGGCAGCGCGGGTTCTCGGGGTTATCGAAGAAGTGCTCGGGTGTGCCCTCCTCCAGGATGCGGCCGTCCTCCATAAAGATGACGCGGTCGGCCACCTGGCGCGCAAAGCCCATCTCGTGCGTCACGCAGATCATGGTGATGTCCTCCTGCGCGAGCTCAATCATAACGTCCAGAACCTCCTGGACCATCTCGGGGTCGAGCGCCGAGGTCGGCTCGTCAAACAGGATGATGGGCTGCTTGGTGCACAGGGCACGGGCGATGGCGATGCGCTGCTGCTGACCGCCCGAGAGATTCTGCGGATACTCGCCGGCCTTATGCGCCATGCCGACGCGCTTGAGCGCGGCGATGGCGATCTCGGTCGCCTCCTCCTTGCTCTTCTTTTGCAGCTTGATGGGCGCGAGCGTCAGGTTGCCCAGCACCGTCATGTTGGGATACAGGTTGAACTGCTGAAACACCATGGAACTATACTTGCGAGCCATCTCCAGGTGATTCTTTTTGGTGAGCGGCGTACCGTCGATGACGACCTCGCCCGACGTGGGCTCCTCCAGATAATCGACGCAACGGATGAGCGTCGACTTACCCGAGCCGGAAGGCCCGATCATTACGAGCTTCTCGCCGCGCTTGACGGTGAGATTGATATCTTTGAGCACATGCAGGTCGCCAAAGTACTTGTTGAGATGCTTGATCTCGATCATGTCTGCCATGAATGTCCCTTCCCTGCGTTTACACGAGTTGAACTATTGTACGGAAAGAACCACGTTTCCGCAGCCCACACTACATCCCCGTAAAGAACCCGCAACCTTCCACCCACTCATTGGGGACAGGCTTAAATGAGTACCCGCTCATTGGGCACTCATTTAAGCCTGTCCCCAATGAGCGCCGAAAATAATACAACCGCCCTTGTTGAGCATAAGTCAGCGAAAACCCGTACACGCGAGCAAGGTGACGTGAAATGAAAGGGCGCAGACCTTATGGTCGCGCCCTTGAAATTGAACGTCAGATTGCCGCGTGTACGGGTTTGCAGCGTCGATCCGTTACGCGGTTTGGTAAAACCGCGTAACAAATTACGCGAGCTTTGCGCCGACGATCTTTGCCGCGGCAGGCTTATCGAAGTTGCCGCCGGTGGCCTTGCCGAGTGCTCCCATAACCTGGCCCATCTGCTTCTTGGACGTGGCGCCCAGCTCAGCGATGACCTGCTCGATCAGAGCCTCGAGCTCCTCGCCCGAAACCTGCGCGGGCAGCAGGCTCTCCAGAATCTTGACCTGCTCGGTCAGGTTGTCGGTACGCTCCTGGTCGGTACCGGCCTTAATGGACATCTCCAGCGTCTCGCTCGTCTGCTTAATCAGACGCTTGATCATGCTGTTGACGTCTTCCTCGGTCACGTCGCGGCGCTCGTTAACCTCGATATTCTTCACCTCGGCCTTGACCTGGCGAATGATAGACAGGCGAACCTTGTCCTTGGCCTTCATGGCCGCAATCATTTCCTTCTGCAGCTCTTCGTTGGTCATCTGCAAATCCTCCTCAATAGTGTGGGCGGCACTCGCGCGAGCACCGTCCCATGATTACTCAGTCGTCGACGAATTGTCGGTCGAGCTCTTGGCGACGCCCTTTAGACTCACGTTATAGGGTACGTCCTTGGGCATGGGGTTGACGGTAATGTCGGCGTCCTTCTTGTACTGCTCCAGCCACTCGCTGTATGCAGTGCTGGCCGCCTGCGTCTTCACCACGTTAGAGACATACTTCTTGATGTCCTTGGGTACCTGCTTGATGTCATCGACCTGGCTATCGACATGGAAGTAGTCGGTGCACTTGATGACGTGGTAACCATAGGTCGACTCGACGACGTCGCTCACATCGCCCTTGTTGAGTCCCTCGAGCGCCGCCTGGTAGCTGTCGACGAAGGTGGTGAGTTTGTCCCAGCCCACATCGCCCTTCTTATCCTTGGAGCCGGTATCGTCGGAGTACTGCTCCACGGCGTCCTCAAAGCTCAGCTCGCCGGAGTTGATTTTGTCCAGGCACTCCTGCGCCTTGGCCTTGGCGGCGGCCTTGTCCTCGTCAGATGCGTCGGAATCAACCTTGATCAGGATGTTCGACGAGCGGCGGGCATCGTTGTAGTTAGACAGGTTCTCGTTGATGTAATCAATGATCTCACTGTCCTTGGGCTTACTGGTGGGCGCCACGGCATCCTTGAGCTTTTGCTGTGCCAGGCTCTCCTTGAGCGAGTCCTTGTAGGTGTCCTCGGTATAGCCGTAGGTCTTAAGGGTCTTCTTAAAGGTCTTAGCACCGCCCGCGCTCTTGCACGCGTCCTTCCATGCCTTCTCGACCTCCTCGTCCGACACCGTCACGCCGTTTTCCTTCTGCGCCTGCTGGAGCAGAATCTGCTGCGTGTAGGAATCGATGAGCTGCTTGCGGTACTTCTTGGGCGTCAGATCGTTGTCGACCAGATACTGCGCCCAGTCCTTGTCCTTGGTGTAGCCGTAGGACGTGCGCATGCTCATGATTTGCTTGGTCACGGTATCCTCGGTGAGGTTGGTGCCATTGATGGTGGCAGCCACGCCACCAGTGAGCTTATAGCCCGAGCTGGCGCTTTCGGTCTGCGACATCAGGCCGGAGCATGCCATGGCCGAGACGGAAAGCAGCATTGCCAGCACGCCGATAACCACCAGGACGATCTTGACGGTCTTGGACACGTACGTCTTGCGCTGCTTCTTACGAGAGCTGGAGGCAGCGCGAGCCTGCTGCTCGGGCGTCGGCGCGGCCTCGGAGTTCTTTTTCTTGTTTGCCATAGTTGGCCTTTCGCATCACGAATCGAACAAACGCCATTGTGTCACAACGCGGACCCCGCGACACACCTGGTGCATGGGGGACAGGTTAATCTGCACCATTTTGGTGCAAAGGGGGCTGTTCTGGCTGTCGGCAGTTAGGGACATTCCTTTTCTGCCGGCAGTTAGGAACAGTCCCCAAGTGCCGGCCCTAAAAGTGGCGACGGATGGCGTCGACCATGCCCTGCGACGTGATTTGGCCGAGCACATCGGCTGCGGCGTCGGCATCCATAAAGATATTCATGAGCGCTTGCAGGGCCTCGACTTGGCCGCCCGGCTCGGCAATGCCCAGATTGATAATGATCTGCGCGGGCACGGGGGCGCCCATGCCCGCCATAGCATTGAACGTGACGGGCGCGGCGGGCTTTACCACCGCGATATAGGGCTTAGCCACAAACCCCGGATCGGTATGCGGGATGGCGATGTTAGCCGCCGGCATGGCAAGACCCGTGGGATAGGCATCCTCGCGAACGCGGACGGCGTCGAGCCAACCGGGCACAATGTAGCCGCGAGGTGCAAGCTCATCCTCGAGCCGCGCAAACACCTCATCCGGCGTCGCGCACTCCCAATCAAAAAACACCAGCTCAGGCGTAAACAGTGCTTCGCTATCCGCCATGCGCTCACCTCTCTCACCTAGTCACCTGCGACGTTCTTAAACGACCAGTCATTCAAGAACGTCGCAGGTGACTACCAAAAACAAAAGGTGGCCACACGCACCCTGGCGCCAATGACCACCCTGACCACTCAACTAAATTGTACTGTGCGCTGCTAGCCGCGGGGCGCATCAATTGCGACCTTGCCGCTCTCCAGCACGTGGACGCGGCCGTCAGCGAGCATCTGGACGACCTCGGGATAAAGCACGTGCTCAATCGCGTGGATGTGCTCCTCGAGCGTATCGACGTCCCAGCCTTCCTCAACGGCCAGCGCGCGCTGGGCAATGATGGGGCCGTTGTCGTAAATCTCGTTGGCAAAATGTACGGTCACACCAGCCACCTTGACGCCGCGCGCAAAGGCATCGTCGATCGCATGCGCGCCGGTAAAGCTCGGCAGCAGCGCCGGATGCAAGTTGACCACGCGGTTGGGAAACGCCGCCAGCAGCGGCGTATGCACCATGCGCATGTAGCCGGCCATGACCACATACTCGCAGCCGCGCTCGAGCAGCTCGTGCGCGATGATCTCGTCGGCGGCGATGGGGTCGGCATAGACATCCTTGGACAGCGTAAGCGTCTGGATACCTGCACGCTCGGCACGCTGCAGACCCTTGGCCGAAGGACGGCTCGACACCACGAGCTCAATCGAGGCATTGAGCTTGCCGGCGGCAATCAGGTCGATCAGCGCCTGCAGATTGGTGCCGGAGCCGCTGATGAGCACACCGATCTTGAGCGGCTCGGCCGTATCGGTGTCAGTCGGACGAGTATAGGGCACAAAGTCCAGGCCCTCGGCGGCAGCCATCTGCTCGTTAGCGCTCATCGGAGTACACGACCTTACCGGAACCCTCGACGCACTCGCCCACGCGGAACGGCTTCTCGCCCAGCGCGACCAGAGCCTCGGTCACCGCGGCCTCGTCCTCGGGGGCGACGATCAGGCACAGGCCAACGCCCATGTTGAAGGTCTTGCATGCCTCATTGGGCGCGAGCTCGGCCTGGCGCGAGACGTAGGTGATGACGGGCGGAACGTCCCAACCCATCTCGGCGCCGTTGCGGGTGACCACGGCGTCGACGTCGTCGGCAAGCGCGCGGTTGAGGTTCTCGGTGATGCCGCCGCCGGTGATGTGGGCAATGGCGTGCACCGGAGCGCCACCGCGCAGCAGCTCAAGAACCGGCTTGACGTAGATGCGCGTGGGGGCCAGCAGAGCGTCGGCCAGCGATGCGCCGCCGAGCTCCTCGAGCGGGCGGCTCAGCTCCTCGGCCTTAGCAGCGGCCTCGGGCGTGCCCGGCTTGATGCCGTCGACGCCGATGACCTTACGCACCAGCGAGTAGCCGTTGGAGTGCACGCCGGTAGAAGGCAGGCCCAGAATCACGTCGCCGGGGCGGACGTTCGCGGGGTCGAGCATCTTGGGACGGTCGACGACGCCCACGGTAAAGCCGGCGAGGTCGTAGTCGGTGGGAGCCATAACGCCGGGGTGCTCGGCCATCTCGCCGCCCACGAGTGCGCAGCCCGCGAGCTTGCAGCCGTCGGCCACGCCCTTGATGATCTTTGCCATGTGCTCGGCCTCGATGTGGCCGATGGCAACGTAGTCCAGGAAGAACAGCGGCTCGGCGCCCGATGCCAAGATGTCGTTGACGCACATGGCGACCAGGTCCTGGCCCACCGTCTCGTGACGGTCCATGATCTGGGCGAGCACGAGCTTGGTGCCCACGCCGTCGGTACCGCTGATCAGGATCGGGTCTTCCATATCCTTAAGCGCGGCGGCCGAGAACAGGCCGCCAAAGCCACCGATACCGCCGATGACCTCGGGGCGGTTGGTGTCCTTAGCCATTTGCTTAATAGCGTCGACGGCGCGGCCGCCCTCGGCGGTATCGACGCCGGCATCCTCATACGTCACATGCTTGCTGTCGCTCATCTGAGCCTTCCTCTCCCACTACTGCTTGACGCGCAGACGCCAAACAGTGCTCATAGTTGTCCTCGATTCGGCGCACATTCTGGCAACGCGCGCCGATCAATCAACAAAACAGCAGGTAAAACCTACCATAATAAACCTGTCCCTAAATGGCATGTCCCTGAATGGCAGGTTTAGGCCTCGCCGTGCTTCTCTTCCCAGCTGCGGTCATCGTATTTCTCGACCACGGCGTCATCGTCAAAGTGCAGCGGCTTATCCAGGTTGCGGGGCTTAAAGCCCTCCATAAACTTGTCGCGGCCAAAGCTCTCGGGAATCGCCACGGGATAACGGCCGGTAAAGCACGCATCGCAGTAGCCGCCCTTGGGCATGACCTTCAGCAGGCCCTCAACCGAAAGGAAGGCCAGCGAATCGGCGCCGATATACTCGCAGATCTCCTCGACCGTCTTGTTGGCGCTGATAAGCTGCGACTGCACATCGGTATCGATGCCGTAGAAACACGGCCAGATGACCTCGGGCGAGTTGATGCGGATGTGAATCTCCTTGGCGCCGGCGTTGCGCAGCATCTTGACGAGCTGCACCATGGTGGTACCGCGCACAATGGAGTCGTCGATGACGACCAGGCGCTTGCCCTCGATGTTGTCGCGCAGCGGGTTGAGCTTCATGCGCACGCCCATGGCGCGCAACTCCTGCGTAGGCTCGATAAACGTACGGCCCACGTAGCGGTTCTTGATAAGGCCCTCGCCAAAGGGAATACCGCTCTCGTGCGAATACCCCTCCGCGGGCGGCAGGCCGGAGTCGGGCACGCCGATGACCAGGTCGGCCTCGACGGGCTCCTCATGTGCCAGCTGACGACCCATGTCATAACGGCAGGCGTAGACGCTCTTGCCGTTCATGATGGAGTCGGGGCGGGCAAAGTAGACCTGCTCAAAGATGCAGTTAGCAGGCTCTTCGGCGGCAGGCACGCCCTGCTCGGACACAAGGCCCTCGGCGCTGATGCGCAAAATCTCACCGGGACGGACGTCGCGGACGTACTCGGCGCCCACAATGTCGAGCGCACAAGTCTCGGAGGCGACGACCCAGCCGCCGGCGCGGGTGACATGGGTGGTGGCGTCGACCGTCGCGGCGCCGTCCTGCGACGGCAGCTGCGAAACGGATGCGGCATCGGCCTGGTCCAGGCCCTCGTCCACGAGCTTGCCCAGCACCAGCGGGCGAATGCCGTGCGGGTCGCGGAATGCGTAGAGCGCCTGCTCGTTGATGAGCGTCATGGCGTAGCCGCCGCGCACGAGCTCCATGGTCTTGCGAATGCCCTCGCGCAGATGGCCTGTACGCTGAGTAAAGTAGCCGATGAGTTTGGTCGCGACCTCGGAATCCGAGTTGGAGAGGAACGGCACGCCCAACTCGATCAGCTGGCGGCGCAGCTCGTCGGTGTTGACGAGGGTGCCGTTGTGCGCGAGCGCGATAATGACGCTATTGATGGTAGAGAGGTGCGGCTGAGAGGCTTCCCAGCTCTTGGCGCCGGCGGTGCCGTAGCGCACATGGCCCACGGCCAGCTGACCGGAGAGCGTCGACAAGTCGGCATTGGAGAACACGCGGTCGAGCAGGCCCAGATCCTTGCGGACCATAACCGTACCGCCGTCACCAACAGCGATTCCCGCCGATTCTTGGCCACGGTGCTGCAGTGCACGCAGGCCAAAGTACGTCAGTCGAGCCACGTCGCGATCGGGCGCCCAGACACCAAAAACGCCGCATTCCTCATGCAGCTGGTCAGAGTCCGGATCATACGTCGACATGGCGTTCACCTGTCCCGCGGCACGCTCGGCCGCGCGGATGGTTTCTTGAGACATGGCATCCCCTCAGAGCCTCGTATTTTGGCGTTACCCGCCTTATTATACGCACGGCGCGACGCGCTCCCCCGCGCATGAGCAGCGCTTTTTAAAAGCCCACCGAGCTAATAATCCGTTTTGCGGCCTAACATTTTATTGGTCTGTCCAGTGCAAGCGCCCACGCCCCCAGGTGGCCGCCGCGTCCACCGTTGAGGGTTGCATTGTTGCAATTGGGACGTTCGTCCTGTCTTTTGGCAGGTCGGCGGCGTATCCTTATAACCTACAACAAAGCGAGAAAGGTTCTGTATGGATCGAAACGAACTCGACCCCAGCGTCCCCAGCGCCACGGAGGTCAAGAAGATCCCCCTCGTCATTAAGGTGTACGCCGTCCTGTGCATCCTGTCCGGCGTGAGCACGCTCCCGTCGGTCGCCGCCTTTATGTGGCAGGTCATCACCGCGCTCATCAACGGCAACGCCGCCGAAAAGCTCGGCGACAACACGCTCGTCGCGGTTGGACTCATCGTCGCCGGCATCATGCTCTCTGCGGCAAGTGCCGTCATCCTGATCATCTTTGGCCTGGACCTCATCAAGGACCAGCGGCGCAATGCCGCCCGCCTGTCTTACGTCCTCATCGCATTTACCGTCGTGGAGCTTTTAGTTGACGTGATGCTCCAGGGTATCGGACCCTTCCTGCTGCGCCCCGCCATTCAGCTCGGTATCCTCATTGCGCTGTCGGCCACCGTCGACCCCACGCTACGCCAGGAGCGCGAACTGCAGCGCCGTCTGCAAGAGATGCTCGACCGCGATGCCGCCGCCGAGGGGATGCTCGGCCGCGACGAAACCGGCGAGGGCTACATCAAGCTCAACTACTTCAACCTGTTCTGGGTATTCTTCGTCTGCAGCGTGTTAGGTCTCATTCTCGAGGAAGTCTGGCATATGGTCGTCGTCGATCCCGGCGTCTATCAGGACCGGGCCGGTATGCTATTTGGCCCCTTTAGCCCCATCTACGGATTTGGCGCGGTGCTCATGACCATGGCGCTCAACCGCTTCTATAAAAAGAATCCTCTGATCATTTTCCTGGTAAGTGCCCTGATCGGCGGCGCTTTCGAGGTGTTTGTAGGCTGGTTTATGCAGACCTCATTTGGCGTGGTGTCGTGGAGCTACTCGCACATGAAACTGTTCGGCATGCCCGACCCACTCGCCGTCCTTACGGGCGGACGCACCTGCACGGGCTTTGCCTGCCTGTGGGGCCTGGGTGGCCTTATCTGGATCAAGCTGCTGCTGCCGAGGCTGCTCAAGCTCATCAACATGATTCCGTGGAAGAGCCGCTACTCGGCTACCGTCATCTTTACCGTCATTATGCTGGTCGACGGCGTCATGACGCTGCAGTCGCTCGACTACTGGTACCAGCGCGTCAACGGCACGGAGCCGGATATTCCCGTCGCGCAGTTCTACGGCAAGTATTTCGATAATGAATACATGGAAAATCGCTTCCAGAGCATGACCATGAGCCCCAAGGACGCCACACGCGTATAGCGCTGGCGCTGCTGCAAGTCGGTTCCAACGGACAAGTAAGCCCGCTGGCAGTTCAAACTAACTGCCAGCGGGCTCTTGCTACAGATGGGCTCGAATCGATCGCAAAGCCCTATGCCTCGCGCTCTACCTCGTTCACGCATTCATTCTTGATGGTGCCGACAAGCGACTGCAGGGCATCGACCACGTGCGGACGAATGTCTCCGCCAATGAGCACGAGCATGATATCGTCGCCCACGGAAAGCTCGCCGCTCGCCAGCCACACGCGCACATAGCCGATGCCGGGCATCGCGCGCGTGGCTTCGATGGCAGACCGCACCTTTTCGGCGTCGTAGTCAAAGACCATGCCGCCCACCTTGTGGCCCGGCGCCACGCCACCGGTCTCAACTCCGCGCACCTCGGCCTTGGGCGTCGCACGCACCACACCGTTATGCGTCAGATACATACCGCACGCAGGCGCCGACGAATCGGCTTTGGCCTCGCGCAGCCAAGCATCAATCGAAGGCATCGTTTTGCCATTCTCGAGCATCATTTCCTCCTTTTACCGTCATCGAGCAGCTCATTTGGGACGGGGCTCTTTTAGCTACTCTTAACAATCTATTCCTCGACCGGCGTGAGCACCATGACGGCGCGCGTATTGCTAAATGACAGTGAGCGACAGGTCACGAGCGTCACGACCTTGGTTGCCGAAGCAGCGCGATCGCCTGCATCACTCGCCACTGCCGAAGCACCGTCGAGCATCTCGGACAGGTAGTTCTTGAGCCCGTCGTCACCCTCAAAATTAGACGTGCGCGCCTTGGCATACGTATCCTCGACGACCTTGGTCGCCAGCGGTCGCAGCTTATACGTTGCATCGCGCGTGATATAATATACGTACTCGATGCTATCGAATGTCGCTTGGTCGGTGGTGTCCGAAATCACGTTGAACATCGACCCGTCATTCATGTGGTGGCCGTAGATCGTGGTCTGCTGGTCAACCATTCCCGGCGCGGTGTCATCGCTATCCAGGAAAATGGCCCCGGACGCATTGGCCGTACCGTCGAACAGCGTGTTGAGGTATTTGGAGTTGTTATTGGTCTGCACCACGGGATAGTTGATGTTGGTTCCCGGCGCGTAAATCCAACCCACAACCTCGGGATTTGTCTGGGCAAGTGCATCGAAGTCGATAATCGGCACGCCGCTGGCGTCCTTATCGCTTACATAGTGCTTCTCGATTTTCTGGTACGAATCGCTTGCCTGCTTATAGCCAATCTGAGCATTGATAAAGATGGCAGCGGCGGCAACAATCAGGCCGATGCCGATGATGATGAGCAGAATGGGGATGATGGAGCGGCGTTTCTTGCGCGGCGGCTCGGTGTAGCTGGACGGAGCGCCGCTCGGTTGCCTCGTCGTCCGGGTCCGCTTCTTTGCCGTGCCATATGACGAGGGGCGATACGCAGCCGGCGTATCCTGACGGCGATGGGACGTCGGCGTTACGGGGCGCGGCGCACGAGCCTGTTGAGGAGAGGATGCCCGACCCTGCTGCATGGAGCGGGCCGATCCCGCCTTGGATGGATCGGGGATCTGAGAAGCCGAGAAACGTTTTCCCTGATAGTCGGACATGACTCTCCCTATGATTGCAGCGGAATGGCAAGCCGCTTAGGCGTCGGCCATCTCCTGTTTCATTTTCTCGATAACCTTGCGGTACTCGGGGTCGCAAGCACCCAGAATCTGCGTAGCATAGATGGCGGCGTTCTTGGCGCCGTTGATGGCAACGCAGGCCACGGGCACGCCCGAAGGCATCTGCACCATCGACAGCAGCGAGTCCATACCGCCCAGGTCACTTGTCTTCATAGGCACGCCGATAACCGGCAGCGGCGTAAAGGCAGCCACGACACCACCTAGGTGAGCGGCCTTGCCGGCGGCGGCGATAATCACTTTGATCCCGCGATCGGCGGCAGTCGAGGCCCACTCGTGAACCTTCACCGGCGTGCGGTGTGCGCTCGCAATGACGAGCTCATAGGGCACACCGAGTGCCTCGAGCTCGGCGGTGCAGCCTTCCATAACGCCCAGATCGGACTTGGAACCCATGATGATCCCGACAACCGGCTTTTGATCTGCCATAAACAAAGACCTCCTGTTGAGAGCGGCGACGCGGCGGATCCGCGACCCTTAACTACTGAGAGTAGTATAGCTGCTCCCGTCCCTGCGGTCTTTGTGGTGGCGGCTGAGCCTTTCCCTCGGGAACTGGGCTTCGCGAAGT
>CABUVH010000004.1 GCA_902494935.1 uncultured Collinsella sp. | reverse complement strand
TTTTAATATGAGCAGGACATTGTCAAGAGGCAAAATCGGGCCTGGCCCCAACGATATGGGGTCAGGCCCTCTCCCTATATCAGCCCGTCCGCGGCGACCTCGGCGTGTCTTACCGACGCTCGTCTTTGCAGTTTAATATCCGCCCGCGGCGATCTCTCGCTGGGCAATCCGTTGCTACGGCTGAGGCTTCTACGTCGAACCGACAGTCTGTGCACGCGTGTGGCGCCCTGGGCGCTCGCGGAAAAGGGACCTGAGGTTCGCCTCAACGGCTTCGGATCGAACCGCTTCCGGGGTGACTGGCTTATGTGCGGGGGACCGCCCCCCCCTACGCCTCCTCGGCCATGAGGCCGACCGCCCATACCCAGCAGGCGAGCTCGCGCGCCGTGGCCACGTTCGCCTTGTTGCCGTGGACCCCGCGCGCGAGCAGCGCCTCCCGCCTCTCGACCAGCCTCCGCACGCCCTTGGCGGCATGCCTGCGGGCGCCCGGGTCCGGGGCCTGGCCCCTGGCGGGCTCCTTCGGCCGCGCGGAGCACGTCAGGTAGTGCCACGCGGCCTCGACCAGCGTCTTCCTCAGGTGCTTGTTGCCGGCCTTGGTGATCGCGCCCCTGCGGTCGCTCTCCCCGCTGGAGTGCTCGGAGGGCGTCAGGCCGACCCACGCCGCGAACGAGCGGGCGTTCGACTGGATAGAAAAACGCCCGTCGGCGGTGGTGCCGGCGGGCGCTGCTGTGCGATATGTCGCGTTGTGGGCTTAGTGCCTCATAAAGTGGTATTCGATCACATTGCTGTAGGGGTGGCCCGGACCCACAATGCCCTGCGGGAACAGCGGCTGATGCGGCGTGTCGGGATACATCTCGGCCTCGAGGGCAAAGCCGGCACCCCAGCCATAGTTGGCATCGTCCTTGGCGTGCTCGTCGCCCAGCCAATTGCCAGTGTAGAGCTGCACGCCCGGGGCGGTGGTGTAGTAGTCCAGCTCGCGGCCGGTCCACATTTCCTCGACATGCAGGGCGCGGCGCAGATTACGGCCGTACTGATAGCCGCCAATGCACAGGCAGTGGTCGTAGCCGCGTGCCTGCTTAATCTGCGGATCGTCGGCCTCCATGCCGGGCGCGACGGGGCGCAGCTCGCGAAAGTCAAACGGCGTACCCTCGACCGGAGCGATCTCGCCGGTGGGGATGTTCTGTTCGTTGATGGGCAGGTAGTGGGCAGCGTTGGCAACAAAGAAGTGCTCACAGTCCATGCCGGCGTTATGACCGGCAAGGTTAAAGTACGTGTGGTTGGTCATGGACACGTAGGTGGCGCGGTCGCTCTCGCAGCCGTATTCGATACGGAAGTAGCCGGTGCGCGTCACGGTAAACACAGCCGTAAAGGTGCGGTTGCCGGGCAGGCCCAGTTCACCATCCTCAAGCGAGGTAGTCATGCGCACGGCATTGTGGACCTCGTCGAGCTCAACGTCCCACACGCGCTTGTGCAGGCCGTGCTCAAGATCGCTGTGCAGGTTGTTGACGCCCTCGTTGGCGGGCATATGCCAGTCCGTGCCGGCGATGGTGATCGTGGCGCCCGCGGTGCGGTTTGCCACGGGGCCGATGGTCGCGCCAAAGCAGGCGGGGTTGTCAAAGTAATCCCCGAGCTTATCGAAGCCCAGCACCACATCGCGCACGTTGCCGGGGATGTCGGGTACGTCGATGCCCAACACGGTGGCGCCATAGTCCATAATGCGAACGCAGATCTCGGGCCCGTTGAGAGTGTAGCGATGAACGGGGGTACCGCACGGCGCGGTGCCGAAAAGCTCGGAAGTGATCATTTGGTTCCTAACATCGAGGTATTTCCGACAAACTGTAGCGCGAACAGGCGAGATTATCACTACACCCCACTAAAGCAGGGGGTATTTTTCTCAAAAAAGTGATGATTGAGCTGTACGGGCGTTCATTTTTGACACGCACGGGTCTGATACAATTTGTTCGTTACTGTTTGAATTGACGTGAGCGTGGAACAGCGAGGACTCATCGTGATTAAAGCGGAGCGACAGGATAAGGTTCGGCAGCTGCTCGAAGAGCAGGGCACGGTCTCGGTCAAGGAGATTTCGGATGCGTTAGGTGTCTCGGATATGACGATCCGCCGTGACCTTGAGGAGCTTGCGAGCCTGGGCGAGATCGAGCGCGTGCACGGCGGAGCCCGCAGTGCGCAGGGCCGTCCACACGCTATGCTGCGCCATGAGTATTCGCACAGCGAAAAGCGCACGAAGCATGCCGAGGAAAAGTTGCAGATTGCGCGCCGTTCTGTGGAGCTTATCGAGGAAGGCTCGACCATCTTTTTGGGCACGGGCACCACGGTTGAGCAGATGGCCTCGATGCTGCCGGCGTTTCGCCTGCGCATTGTGACCAATTCGCTTTCGGTGTTTAACCTGCTCGAGGCGCGCGAAGACTGCGAACTGTGCCTGGTGGGCGGCGTGTACCGCCGCCGCACTGCCGCCTTTGTGGGCCCCACGGCCGAGGACACCTTGCGCGCACTGGGGATCGACGCAGCCTTTATCGGCGCAAACGGCATTTTGGACGGCGACGTGTCTACGTCTAACATGGAAGAGGGCCGCATCCAGCAGCTCGCCTTTAGCAAGGCCGACTCGCGCTATCTGATCGCCGATTCCAGCAAGATTGGCAAGCGCGACTTCTACACCTTCTGCCGTCTGGACAGCCTGGACGCCGTGGTGTGCGAGCCGGGCATCGCCGCCGAAGATCGTGCCGCCATCGAGGAGCATACGCAGGTCATTTGCTAGCTAGCGCTACGGGATTGCCAACGGGCGATGCGGGAGGACTTTTACCTCCTGTCATTGTGGAAACCAGCGCGTCAGCGCTACGCGATATGACGCGCAAATGAGGACTCCACTATCAAATCGTCTCAACCTGTGACATCTAGACGTCCAAAACCGATCTTAGTGTTACAGATTGAGAAAATTCGGCGTGGTCTACCTTGTTTGTCTCGATCTGTAACGGTTAGGACTTAAAAACTCGGCTACGTGTTACAGATCGAGACAAAAGAAAAAGAACATTAGGACTTGAAAATAAAGTTTTGATAAGGGACCCGCCCAGTTAAGACGGTGCGGCAGACAATTGAGATTAGTTTGCCTCCGGAGTCGTAAGCATAATGAGTCAGTTCGATGACCGGAAGTTTTGCAACACCATAATTACTGGCTTCGGAATCGCTAAGCTGACGTGCTCTATAGCTTTCCCTAACAGATTGGATAGACTTGGACAAGTCGTCCATGATTCTGCTAAATGCCTGAAAATCTAACTGGTTATTCGGAACGCGCGACTTTGAAATGAAGAACGTATCAGCGCCTATGAAGCTGCCTTCAAGTTCGTAGGTCAATTCAAGACGCTGAATTTCATCGCGACTTTGACATCCAAATTGTTGGAGCATCATTACGGAAATTGGACGACCTGATGTGAGGCCGCCGAAATGTTTGGTGATGGCATCCGGATCAACGCCATCGCAATGGCTTGCAAAGTCAAAGTCTAAAAGTGAATTGAGCTCGCTAACGCGTTTCGGTGCAACAAACGATCCCTTACCTTGGATTCGATAGATACTTCCACGACGCTCCAGCTCACTCATGGCAAGTCGGACGGTTGTTCTGCTTACGGCGTATTCGTCGCAGAGTTCCATTTCTGTTGGAAGTTTATCGTCTGCTTGATATTCATCGACGATCTGCTTGAGCAGCGCGTCGGTGAGCTGTAAATAGAGTGGCCGTTTTTCGTGTGTATCGAGCATTAGAGCCTCAGTTTGCATGTTGGTTATACCTGATGGTTGCCTCAGTCGGGATGTAACGTGGGCAAGGTAACCTTAACGTATCACAGAGCGGCTCAGCATGACGATCTGATGCCTGTATCCACGAAGGGCTTGTCCGAGCGTGAAGATATTCTGGGGCAGGCAAATACCGTTCATGGAGTCCCCGATATGTTGGAGGTCAGCGCCGGCTGCTTTTGCTGCAAGGCCTATTTTCTTAATGGTCTCGCTGTCGCAGGAGTCTTGACTCGTCCCGTTCGCCGCCATGACGAGAACCTTCTCTTCAATTGACTTGCCTACGTTGTGGGATCGTACAAAGTCTACGATGGCGCGCAGGTCTGCTTCTTGGAAGCAAGGGACGGTGTAGGGGGCTGGCACGAGAAGGATATCGACGCCGAGGTCAACAAACTTGCGCGCAATTTCGAGCGTCATGACAGGTTCCGCAACGCCCGCTCCATGCATTTTTCCGGCTATGACCAGGCCATTGAAATGCTCTTTGGAGAGTTTAATCGAATGGGCGATTGCATCGTTGGAGACGCCGGTTCCAGGGTTGCCCGTCAGGCAGATAAAATCAAATCCGAGTTCGTTAGCCTTTTCTAAGGTCTTGGGAGAGACGCGACGACCCATGGGGATTTCCGTTCGGGATTCAGACATCTCTGCCTCGTTATCAACTGGCTCCAGATTGACGCCAATGGGCCTTCCGCATGCTCGCTTTACCCAGGTGACCGGGTTTTCATTGAGATCATCTGGAATACCGGCAATAACTGGATTGAACACATCGAGCGCGTTAAACAGAAGCAGGTCGGCACCTGCGGCACGTTCGATTTCGGCATTAGTAACGCCGCCGAGAAATTGGGAAGAGGGTACGTTTTCCGCCATGATGGTACGTCCCTCGGAAGCCAGAATTGCCTGCTTTAGATCCATGGGTGACGTGGCGGCAAAATCGGATGCGGACATGTTCAGTAATCGTTTGGGCATTGTTACTTCCTTTGACTAGAACGACAGGCTTGTGACATTGTCTCTAATATTGTTACAACAATATATTCAATATGTTATATCCAATCGGTGAACGGTTGCAAACTTATTGTACTGCTCGAAAAAAATATCATTTAGCTGGGAAAACCTTATATTAATCAACTACCGTTCACCGAATAAGTATTTGAATTCTTGACATATCGACAAAGCGGAAAAAGAATTGGTTATGACAAATCGCGCAAATGATATTACATTTCGCACAAGAACGTATTCACTTACATAAGTGGATACAAACGGGGACGACGACGGTTGAGTCCGGATAAATCGTTACGTGCCCGGGAATCATGAAAGGATGTGTTATGGACGCTATCGTCAAATTCCTTGAAAAACACCAGCCCCTCTTCGACAAAATCTCGAGGAACATTTATCTGGTGGCGATCAAGGATGGCTTTCTCTCGAATATGCCAATTGTGCTGTTCTCGAGCCTGTTCCTTCTTCTTTCGACGCTCCCTGCCTATGTAGGCATCACGCTTCCGCCTGAGGTGCTGGATTTCTTCAATAAAATCTATGCATATACCATGGGGCTTCTTGGCATTATGGTGGCCGGCACCACGGCGAGCTCACTTGCAATGTCGATGAACCGTCGCATGCCTTCGGGCAAATCTCTCAACCCCACCTCGTGCATGGTTTGTGCCATGTGCGGCATGCTCTTGCTATCGGTGACGAACGATGTTGTCTCGATTGGCGGAGCAGATACATCTGTTTTTGAAACCGGCTATATGGGAACCAAGGGTTTTCTCGCTGCGTTCGTAGCCGCATTCTTGACCGTTAATATCTATAAGGTGTGCATTAGCCATAATGTGACGATCAAGCTCCCCAAAGAGGTCCCTGGCTCTATTGCGCAGAGTTTTCGCGATATCTTTGCATTTGGGTTTTCGATCCTTGCGTGCGCTTTTATCGATCTTGCGAGCCGCAAGCTGCTTGCTGTGCCGTTCGCCAATTTGGTATCCGCTCTCATCTCGCCGCTGTTCTCCGCGGTCGACACCTATCCTGGCATGGCGCTTATCGAAGGCGCCGTCGCACTTTTCCAATTTATGGGTATCCACGGTGCTTCGGTTGTCATGAGTCCGATCAATGCTGCGCTCTATGGCAATACCGTTACCAATCTTGAGGTTTTCCAAGCAGGTGGACACCCGTCAATTGCTCTCACGCAGGACTTTACAAGCTTCATCGGCGGTCTGGGCGGTTCTGGCTGCACGTTCATCGTTCCTATTATCCTGATCATGTTTATGCGCTCCAAGCAGCTAAAAGCCATGGGCAAGGCATCGATTATCCCGGTGATTTTTGGAGTTAACGAGCCCGTTATCTTCGGTATGCCGATTGTTCTCAATCCCTATATGTTCGTGCCCTTCCTAGTGGCTCCTATGGTCAACGCCATTATCGGTAAATTTTTCATTGACGTCATTGGAATGAACGCCCCCATGTATACCATGCCGTGGGCGCTTCCCGGCCCAATCGGTGCATTCCTCACCACGGGTCTCGATCTGCGTTCTCTTGTATTGATGGCAGTGCTGTTGGTCGTTGACTTTGTGATTTACTATCCGTTCTGCAAGGCGTATGACCATCAGCTTTGTTTGGAAGAGTCTGCAAAGGAGACTGCAGGAAACTCGGATGCAGATGCTATTGCCGCACAGGAAAATGTCGCAAAAGCTCTCGAGGCGGTAAAGGACAAGGCGGAGCAGATCCGCGTGCTTGTGCTTTGCCAGGGTGCCGGCACTTCGACTCTCTTGGCAAATGCTCTTCGCGAAGGTGCCGCTGCTAAGGGTATCGATCTGGTTTCTCAGTCCGGTGCGTACGGAAGCCACTATGAGACGATGGATCAGTACAACGTGATTGTTCTGGCACCCCAGGCACGCATGTACTATGACGCTATGAAGGCCGATACCGATCGCCTTGGAATTAAACTGCTCACCACAAGGGGCAAGGAGTATATCGACCTTACCAACGATCCCGAAGGTGCAATTGACTGGATCGTTCAGGAGCTGGCCAAATAGTGGATGCACTTCGTCGTTGATTCGTCGGTGTATGGTACGGCCCCGCAGCTTATTGAGCTGCGGGGCCGTATTTCGTTGAGTATCTAATTGAGACAATGAGCGCAACCGTCGTGAGATCGCATTGGCGCTCTCCGAGTCACCGACAAACTGCCTTCCATCTATGTGACCAATTCGCTTTCGGCCTTTAGCCTGCTCGAGGCGCGCGAGGATTGCGAGCTGTGCCTGGTGGGCGGCATGTACCGCCGCCGCACCGCCGCCTTTGTGGGGCCCACGGCCGAGGATACCCTGCGCGCGCTGGGCATCGATGCGGCGTTTATCGGCGCCAACGGTATTCTGGACGGCGACGTGTCCACGTCCAACATGGACGAGGGCCGCATCCAGCAGCTCACCTTTAGCAAGGTCGATACGCGCTATCTGATTGCCGACTCCAGCAGGATCGGCAGGCGATACATCTGCCCCCCTGCCGGCGCGGGGGTACCGCTTTACAATGACGCGCAAATAACTTTGAGCAACAAGGATGAGGCTATTCTGAGATATGACTAGACTCCGTATTTCGTCTTTATGTCCCTTGAGAATGAATCATAGTCTTCATAGAGCCCCTCTTTGCTTTCATCCTCGGCGTGGTTTATACGTTCAAGGAGCTTATCCTTTGGAGCCTCTTTTGTTATTGCGGCCTCGCTATCGGGTATTGTGGATTGCAAGAATAGTTCTAGAGCATGGACGTCTTTGAGTATGTAGCCTGTCGAACGACCCGCTCCTGTTTTTTCGATTGCGCTGCAACTAACAAGCTGACCGAGGGTTCGTTTAACGGTGACCTCGCTGATATCGGGGCAGTTGGATCGGATGTCGGATTTCTTAATGACGCCGGGTCTCTGTTGAAATAGAACGGCGATGCGCGCTTGCTTCGACATGGGACGAGTGCTTGATTCAATTAAGGTACGCTGCTCGAGCTGTCGGTAGGCGGCCAGGGTTGTTCCGAGCATGAAACGGATAAAGGGTACTTCGGTGTTTTGATTTTCATTCCATCCAGTGGAGCTTGCAGCGAGAGCGTTGTAGTAAAGCGCTTTGTTGTCTTCAATAAGTCGTTCGATGCTGATGTAACGCGCAACGTCGTATCCAGTCTTTTCGAGCAGCAGCGTTGTAAGGAGCCGGCTCATCCTGCCATTGCCATCGTTGAAGGGATGAATGCTAACAAAATCGAAGATAAAGCGGAGCGATATAAGGAGGGGATCGCAAACTTGGCGAGATAAAGCATCGTTGAGGGACTGGCAGGCTTCTTTAATAAGTCCCGGGGTTGCTAGGGCCGAAGGGGGCCTAAAGCGCACAAATCGATTTCCTTGATCGTCAATGGAGACGATTTCGTTATCGCTATCTTTCCAATGGCCTCCATACGAGATTGCCGTGTGCGCCATGAGGTCACGATGCAACTGCAGAATGACCGATGGCGTTACGGGAATGGAATCGTGTTGCTCGTGAATAAGCGACAGCACATCTCGGTATCCAGCAATTTCTTCCTCTGCGCGGGAGCTTGGCTTGGCGGAATACGCCATGATCGCTTTGAGTCTTTTTTGGGTGGTAACAATTCCTTCAAGTCCGTTGGAGGACCGGGTGCTTTGGATCTTAGCCTCCTCCATTAGGGACGATAGAAGCTCGGGTTTGACTTGACTCAGAGCAAGCTGACGGCCTTTATGCTCGCGTATCGAGAGGAGGAGGTTGGTGATTGGAGTTGCTTCGAGTTCCGCTGGGACTGTGGTGTAATCGAACTGGCGCATGCGGCTCCTTTCGGTATCACGAACATACTTTCGATATCATAATATCATTAAATGATACCGAAAGTATGTTCGTGATACCGAAAACTAGAAACCATGGTTCATAACTGCTTGGAAAGTTTGGATTTGACTATCTTATGGTCTTGATCTGTAACAGGTAGGCGGTCGAAAGTGGGCTACGTGTTACAGATTGAGATCTTTCAGCCCTGGTCGCCCGTTCGTCTAAATCTATAACAGTTAGGATTGAAAATCCCTGCTAGATGTTACAGATCGAGATAAACGGTCCGCACGGGCCCACCAAAAACAAAAAGGCCGCATGCGAACCCGTTGAGGGATTCGCATGCGGCCGACAGGGGGTATGCGGCAAAAGTTAGGCCATAAGCAGGCCGGTCTCCGCGACGTTCTTGTACCAGTACGCGCTCGCCTTGGGATAACGCTTCTGGGTCTCAAAGTCGATGTAGAACAGGCCATAGCGCTTGTTATAGCCGTTGGTCCAAGAGAACTGGTCCTGCAGCGACCACACAAAGTAGCCGTCGACGTTCACGCCGCCGTCGATTGCCTTGAGGATCCACGCGAGATGCTGACGCATGTAGTCGATGCGAGGGGCGTCGTCGATAAAGCCGTCCTCAAAGTCGTCCTTATAGCCCATGCCGTTCTCGGTGATGTAGATCTTCTTGTAGTTGGGGTAATCGTTCTTAATGCGAAGCAGCAGGTCGTAGAGGCCCTCGGGATAGATGATCCAGTCCCAATCGGTGGTGGGTACGCCTTCGCGCACGCATGACTCGCCCACGCCCTTGAGGAACCAGCGCGAGGAGCCCTTGTCGCCGGTGCCATTGTGGTTGATGTCGTTTTCGCCCTCGGCGGCACGCAGGAACTGGCACTTGTAGGTGTTTACGCCCAGGCAATCGTTGTAGGGGAGCGCGGCGGTCAGCACGGCGATGTCCTCGTCGCGGACGTCGAGCTCACCGCCGGCGATATGAGCCAGCTTGGTCGCAGCCTCCATGGTATCGGCTGCATAGTGGCCGCGGAAGGTGGCGTCGAGTACCCAACGGTTGTTGATGACGTCGGCCATGCGAGCTGCCTCGCAGTCGGCGGCGTTGTTGGGGTCGAGGGGATACTTGGGCTCCAGGTTCTGGACAATGCCGATCTCGCCCTCAAAGCCGCCCTCATGGAAGGCGACGACAGCCTTGGCGTGGGCCACCATCATGTTGTGCATGAGCTGGAAGGCCTTGTCCAGGCGGTACTTCTCGCCGTGCGGCCAGTTGCCGACGATAAAGCTGCCCTCGGCGGTCGCGGGAATCTCGTTAAAGGTAAACCAGTGTTTGACCTCGGTGAACTCGGCAAAGCAGAACTTGGCGTACTCGACAAAGGCGTCGATCGTCGTGCGCGTCAGGAAGCCCTCGCCGCCGTTCTGGTAAAAGGCCTCGGGCGTATCAAAGTGATCGAGCGTGACATAGGGGATAACGCCGGCTTTATTGCAGGTGGCGAAAAGCTCGTGATAGAAGGCGACACCTTCGGGATTGATCTCGCCAGTGCCGTTGGGGAAGATGCGGCTCCAAGCGATGGAGACGCGGATACCGTTGATGCCGAAGCGCTGGCACAGGTCGATATCGACCGGGTACTTGTTGTAGAAATCGCTTGCGGGGTCGGGGGAGAAGCGACCCTGGGCAGCCAGGAAATCGTCCCAGGGCACTTTGCCCTTGCCGTGCGTGCGGGTCTCGCCCTCAACCTGGTAAGCGGCGGTGGCGCCGCCAAACACAAAGCCGTCGGGGAACTGCATGGGGTTGGTCATGAGTCATCCTTTCAGTGGGATACGGAATAGGGGGAGGTGCCCGAACTGAGGATCCGGGCACCAACAGAGGGAGGAACCTAGTCGAGGTTCTCGCGGAGCCACTTGATGGCGCCAGCGGGGTCGCGGGTAAGGTCGATATATTCCTTGCCGCGCGGGGCGAGCAGCTTAATGCCCAGGCGATCGGTGTCGGCCTTCATGTCGTTGTAGTAGCTACGAACCTGCGGGGCGAGCACGATAACGTCGTACTGATCCATGATGGCAGTGTGCTGGCCATAGGCGCCTGCGGAGGAAGCGATGTTCTCTCCGGTCTGTGCGGCACCTTCCTTGATGGCGTTGGCGAGCATGGCAGAGGTGCCGGCGCCGGCGCACAGGACGAGGACCTTCAGACCGTCGACATCCTTCTTAGCGGATGCATCGGCAGCGGGCTCGGGCTGATCGGCGACAGGCTCGCTGTCGGCGGCAGCGGCGGTCGGCTCGACGGCAGCGGTGGCCTGCTCGACAGCGGGCGCAGAGGTGCTGGCGGCGATGGTGGCAGCACCATCGGACTCGAGACCCAGCTCGGCGGCGCGCTCGGCCTCCTGGTCGCAGAGCAGCTTATCGTATGCCTTCAAGAACGGCAGGTAGATGATGGCGTCCAGCAAGATGATAATCGCGACAAATACCAGGGCGATAAGCTGGAAGTTCGTGGTGATGAAGATGCCGATGGGGGCAGGGGTAGCCCAAGGCACCACGAAGGAGAAGCCGTTCATGCCCACGTTGTCGATAAAGAACTTGGCAACGCTTACGTTGACGCAGCCGGCGGCAACAAAGGGGATGAGCATGTAGGGGTTAAGGATCATCGGCGCGCCAAAGAGCAGCGGTTCGTTGACGGCGAAGGCAACAGGAACAATCGAGGCCTTACCGACGGCTTTGAGCTGCTTGGACTTCATAAAGAGAATCAGCAGAAGCGGCACGATGAACGTGGCGCCGGTGCCGCCGAACTCACCCACGAGCGACATGTTAAAGGTGAGGGAGTGGGCGGGGTGGCCACCGGCCAGCAGAACCTGCAGGTTCTCGGCCTGGTTGGCAAGACGGATGGGGTCGATGCCCGGCTGGACAATCGAGGGGCCGTGGACGCCGATGAACCAGAAGAACGCGGTGGCTGCCTGGATAAGGATAAGGCCAGGATAGGTTTCTGCCGCGGTAAAGAGCGGGGAGAGCAGCTTGATGAGCAGCTCGGAGAACGGAACGCCCATGAGGTTGCGCACAACCACATCGATGATGCCGCAGATGATGACGGCGCCGCCAAAGGGGATGATGTCGCGGAAGTTCTGAGCGATGGCGCCCGGGACCTCCTTGGGCAGCTTAATGGTCAGATCGCGCGAGACGCAGAATTTGTAGACCCACACGGTGATGAACGCGGCGATATAGGCCGAGAACAGACCGCGCGTGCCCATGCTGGTGCAATCGAAGACCGAAAGCTCGGAGCCGTTGAACTTGGTGGTGAACTGCGTAACGGCGAGCAAAAGCATACTGCACTGGGCGGCCACCATGGTGGAGCCGTCGTTGAGCACCTTGCCGGCGGGCATGCGACGGTTCATGGAAGCCGTAAAGTTCTTGGCAGTGGTGCCGGCAACCATGATGCCCATGACGCCCATGGTGAAGTTGTACAGCTTGTTGCACCAGTCGATGAGCGGCTGGGGCAGCGTGATACCGACTACGCCGGGAAGGGTGGCAATGAGCAGAAAGATCGAAGAGGTGAGGACGATGGGCATGCACCCAAGGAATCCGTCCTTAATAGCCTGGAGGTAGATGTTCCTCGAGATCTTCTCAAAGAACGGCTGATGCTTTTCGAGCATCTTTACGATGGCGTCCATAGAGCTCCTTTGCTACTTGATGCGCGATGCATGTGGATGGAACTGGTCGTCGATGGATGGTCAGGACTGCCCGGAAACCTTCCTGCTCAAGGAAGGCATTGCGAAATGACAACGTTGTCATTTCGTTAATGACAACGTAAGACATTTTTGGAAGAGCAACAAGGATTTACGGGTGAACGGTCGATATTGTCCGATAAACGGCTGATTTATCAGTCAGGCAGGTAGTGTATGCTAGAACGCAACAAACAAGCGATGCAAAACCGAGTGGAGAAGCAGTGGCAACGATGGACAAGAAAAACGTCTCGATGAACGATGTGGCGATTGCCGCGGGTGTTTCTCTCAAGACGGTGTCGCGCGTGATCAACGAGCCTGATAGCGTGCGAGAGTCGACACGCGATAGGGTCCATGTGGCCATGGAGGAGCTTGGGTTCCGGGCGAACTTTGCCGCGCGTTCACTCAAGTTGGGCCGTTACGGGTGCATCGGCGTGGTGATGTTCCACTTGTCGGGCGGCGCCGTGGACATGATTGACGGTATCGCCGATGCCGCCGAAGAGCGAGGCTTTGCTCTCACGATGATTAAGAAGCGCGCAGGGGAGAAGATGACCCTTGCCGAAGCGGCGCGTAGGATGTCGCAGCTTCCCGTCGACGGCATGATTTTCAACCTGCGCCAGATGGTCGATGACTTTGATACCTTTGAGGCGCCGAAAGACCTCAAGACGGTGATTATCACACCGATGGAACATCCTACCTGCTCCACCGTCAGTGACGACCAAGAGGGCGGCGCGCGCATGGCGTGCGAGTACTTCTTGAACCACGGGCACAAGAACGTGTACTTCATCTCTGGTAAGAAAGAGTCACTGTCGAGCCAGTGCCGTATGAAAGGTTGGCGAGCGGCACTCGAGGCACGTGGCATTGAGCCGCCCGAGCCTCTGCAAGGCGATTGGAATGCGGATAGTGGCTATGCCGCGGGCCTTGTGCTTGCCGATAAGCCCGATTGCACGGCGGTCCTCGCTGCTAACGACTGCATGGCAAACGGCGTGATGATGGCTCTACGTGACAAAGGGCTCAATGTGCCCGACGACGTGTCCGTGATCGGCTTCGACGATGAGCTCTACAAGACGATTCCCAACTCGATTCTGACGTCGGTGAAGTTTCGCCACCGCGAACTGGGCATCCGTGCGCTTAACGAGGTCGTCGCAGGTCTGGAAGCCCCGAGCTCCAGAAGTCGTACGCTCGTCTCGGGCGTGTTGGTCGAGCGTTCCAGCGTAAGGGATCTGCGGGCGTAGACGTGCTCGGCCTGCTCGTCTAAATCTGTAACAGGTGGGACCCGAAAACTCGACTAGGTGTTATAGATTGAGATTTTGTCTACCCAGCCATCATCTTTGTCTCGATCTGTAACAGTTAGGAGTGAAATGACCAGCCAGGTGTTACAGATCTAGATTGATTGGATTGACCCATCTGTTTGTCTCGATCTGTAACATCTAAGCGGTCAAAAGCGGTCTACATGTTACAGATTGAGATTTTTGGCTTGGCCTGTGCGTTCACCTCGATCTGTAACAGCTGGGACCCAAAAACTCGGCTAGATGTTACAGATTAAGATGAACAGGAGGACGGGTGCGGTCTAAACAAAATGGCCCGCGCATCACGCATCGATGCACAGGCCATTTTTTTTCTGCGAGCGGCAGGTGGCGTCAGCGTTTTATGCCTCGAGGTTTTCCTCGATCCAGGCGACGGCACCCTTGGGATCCTTAGTGAGGTCGATGTACTGTTTGCCCTTGGGCGACAGCAGCGTGATGCCCAGGCGGTCGGTGTCGGCCTTCATCTCGTTGTAATAGGTGCGAACCTGCGGAGCCAGGACGATGACGTTGTACTGGTCCATGATGGCGTAGTGGCTGCCGTAGGCACCGGCGTTGGCGGTAATGTCGATGCCCAGCTCGTCGGCGCCTTCCTTAAGCGCGTTGGCGAGCAGTGCAGAGGTGCCGGCGCCAGCGCACAGAACCAGAACCCTCAGATCCTTGCCCTTAAGGGCGGACGGAGCTGCGGAGGCCTCAGTGGCAGAAGCGGTCTCGACAACAGGAGCCTCAACGGCGGGGGCGGCAGCGGTCTTGACGGCCTTGGTCTCCTCGGCCTCTTCTTCGGCCAGGGTCTCGGCCTCCTGCTTGCACAGGACGTTGTCGTAGGCCTTGCAGAACGGGTAGTAGATTAAGAAGTCAACGACCAGCAGGACGACAACCAGGACCAGAGAGATCGGCTGGAAGTTGGTGTCGATGAAGGTGCCGATCGGTCCGGGGAGTGCCCACGGCATGGCATAGATAAAGCCGTTCATGCCCAAAAAGTCGATGAAGAACTTACCAATGAGGACGTTGGCCACGGGGGCAAACAGGAACGGGATCAGGAAGTACGGGTTGAGGATGATGGGCGCGGCGAACAGCAGCGGTTCGTTGACGGCGAACATCACGGGTACGACAGAGGCTTTGCCGACGGCCTTGAGCTGCTTGGAGCGCATAAAGAGCAGGAAGATGATCGGGACAATGAACGTGGCGCCGGTGCCGCCGAGTTCGCCGATGTAGTTACCGAAGTTCTCGGTCAGGGCGAGGGCGGGGTGACCGCCGGCCTGCAGCGTGGCGAGGTTGGTGGTGATGTTGCCAAACAGCGCGGCGTTGAGGGCAGGCTTAACGACCGAGGGGCCGTGGATGCCCATGAACCAGAACAGCGGGATCATGAACCAGATGAGGGCGAGGCCGGCGTAGGAATCGGCAGCGGCGAACAGCGGGCTCACCAGCGTGGAGATGACGTTGGCAAACGGGACGGCCAAGCAGGTGCGGCAGATAACGTCGATGACGGCGACAAACAGGATGGAGAAGCTGAAGGCGAAGATGTCGCGGAAGTTCTGGGCGATGGCGCCGGGGACTTCTTTGGGCAGCTTGATGGTGATGTCTCGCTTAATGCAGAAGGCATAGATGTTGACCGTGGCAAATGCGGCGACAAAGGAGCTCAGCAGGCCCTTGGTGCCCATGTTGTCGGTAAAGAACACCGAGACATCGGCGCCGTCGATCTTGGCACTCGTCTGGGTAACGGCCAAGATGAGCATAGCGCACATGGCGGCGACCATGGTGCTCGTGGCGTTGATGGCCTTGCCGGCAGGCATGCGGCGGTTCTTGGAGCCGGTCAGCGCGCTTGCGGTGGTGCCGGCGACCATGATGCCCACGATGCCCATCGTGAAGTTGTAAACCTTGTTGCAGAAGTTCACGACGTCGACGTTCCACCAGTCGGGCAGCGTAAAGCCGCCGACCGTGGCGACAACGCCCGGCAGGGTCGAAATAAGCAGGAAGACAGAAGAAGACAGGATGATGGGCATTGCTGCCAAAAAGCCGTCTTTAATGGCCTGAAGGTAGATGTTCTTAGAGACCTTGTCGAAGTACGGCTGACCTTTCTCCAAGAACTTAACGATCGATTCCATAGTTCACGCTCCTCTTTGCATGAAATCTTAATGGCATGGACGTTGAAAACCTATATGGTCTCCCGCTTGCTAAAAGCCCGGGTGCAGGCGGGGTCGGTCCCAGGGGGAGAGAGGGGAGCGGCTGGGTTTGTATCGCATGGGGCCGCTCCCCCTCGGGGGAAAGCGAGGCGATGCGCTACTGCGCGTCCGCCATAGTGTCGGCGAGCTCCTTGTACCAGAGTGCCGACTGCTTGATGTAGCGTTTTTGCGTGTCGAAGTCGATGTAGAACAGGCCGTAGCGCTTGTTATAGCCATTGGCCCACGAGAACTGGTCCTGCAGGCTCCAGATAAAGTAGCCCTGGACGTCGACGCCCTCGGCACGCGCCTGGAGCACCTTCTCCATGTGCTGGTCGACAAAGTCGATGCGCTCGGGATCGGCGACGATGCCGTTTGCGTCGGGCTCGGGGTCCTTGTGGCCCAGGCCGTTTTCGGTGATATAGATGACGGGGAGGTTGGGATAGGTGGCGCTGATGTGCTTGAGCGTGTCGTAGAGGCCTTGCGGGTAGATGAGCCAATCCCAGTCGGTGGTGGGGATACCCGGCATATCGACCTGCTGCCCGACGCCCTTAAACTTAAAGCACGAGGTGCCCTTGTCTCCGGTGCCGTTAAAGCTGTTGGTGGACTCGCCATCGTAGGCGGCGATAAACGCCGACTGATAGTAGTTGAGGCCGAACATATCGTTGCGGGGTGCCGCCTTGGCGAGCTCCTCCATGTCGCTGTCCTCAACCGTAAGCGTGGCGTTGTTGGCACGCAGAATCTCGTTGATGAGTGAGAGGGTGCGCGCGGAGTAGTGACCTAGGAAGGCGCCGTCCATGATGAAGTCGGTGTAGAAGGCGTTGTACAGGTCGGCGGCGTGCTGGTCGGCGGGCGAGTCTGTGGCAGGATATGCCGGCGTCAGGACGTTGACCATGCCAATGCGTCCGCCCAGGTGCTCGGTCTCGTCAAGATCCTTATACAGGTTGACGGCGCGGGCGTGGGCAACGAGCTCGTTGTGCTGGCTCTGGATGCCGCTCGTCACATCAAAGTGATGGTTGGGCGGGAAGTTGCCTTGGATGTATTGGGAGTGCGAGAGGCTGATGAGCTCGTTGATGGTGAACCAATTCTTGACCTCGCGGAACTCGCGGAAGCAGAACTCGGCATAGCGCACATAGGCGTCGACGGTCTTGCGGTTGAGCCAGTCGCCCTGGTTGAACAGGGCGGCGGGGGAGTCAAAGTGATGCAGGGACACATAGGGCTCGACGCCATACTTTTTGCAGCAGGCGAACAGCTCGTGGTAGTGCTTAACGCCCTCGGCGAGGGGCTCGGCATCGTCGCCGTTGGGGAAGATGCGGGTCCAGGCGATGGACACACGGATGGCGTTGAGTCCATGCTCGGCAGAAAGGCGGATATCCTCCTCGTAGCGGTTGTAGAAATCACTGGCCGGGTCGGGCAAAAAGCGACCCTGGGCGACAAGGTAATCGTCCCACATGGTCTTACCCTTGCCTGCCACCTTCGTGGAACCTTCCGTTTGGTACGCGGCGGTTGCGGCGCCCCAAACAAAGCCCTTCGGCAGCTGCTGTACGCGGTTTAGCAAAGACATATGCATACACCCTCTCGTCTCGCTGTTCGATATTGTGCGTTTGCGCTCAGGAGGCTCCCTGGTTAGCGTTCAGCGGTGAAAAAGCCCGATAAACACTATCTTAAAATGATTAGAACCAAAATGAGCACGTGAACATTTGACAATGAGCACGTTAACATCCGGCTGGGATGTATAGAAACAAAACAACTTCAAACAGCCGCGAACGGTTGTATTTGTTCGGTAAGCGGTTTTGATTGACAGAAGTTTTCATGTTGTGGTATATGGCTCGGGTATCATGAGCACGTTATCAATGTATGTACGATGCGCCATGGGCGCGGGGAATAGTTGGGAAGCAGGTTAGCGTGGAAGGCATGGCTCAGCAGACAAGGAATGGTCATTCGGCGAGCGCGGCAGAGGTTGCGGCGCTCGCTGGCGTGAGCCGCCAGACTGTGTCTCGCGTGGTCAACGGTATGCCCAACGTGACGGAAAAGACGCGCAAGCGTGTGCTGGCCGCCATGGAAGAGCTGGGCTTTCGTCCCAATTTTGCTGGAGCGGCGTTGCGCGGCGGGTCGTATCGTTCTATTGGCCTGTGCATGTACAACATCACACGTGTCGGTAACCTGGCGACGCTCGAGGGTATCATGCAAGCGGCGCGCGAGCACGATTTTGCCGTCACTATGATCGAGATGGGCGGCGACAAGCCCTATACACTTGCCGATGCCTCGCGCCGCATGGTCGAGCGACCCGTCGACGGCATGATTCTCAACATGAACCGCATGGCTCCCGATTTTGAGGAGTTTGTTCCCCAGCCGGGAGTGCGAACGGTCATCCTGTCCATGTATGCGCATCCGCGCTGCACGACGATCGACTCCGACCAGTATGGTTCGTGCGAGCTGTTGACCAATTATCTGCTGGAACATGGTCACTCGAATATGCGGTTTGTGGCGGGTCCGGAAAACTCGATTTCCTCGCGTTTTCGTGAGGCCGGTTGGCGCGATACGCTGGGTCGTGCTCATGTCGATGCCGCTCCGATGCTGCGTGGCGATTGGAGTGCGGACAGTGGGTACGCCATGGGCGAGCGGATTGCGGCCGAGGTGCTTGCCGGCGGGTCGCAGGCGCCGACTGCCGTGCTTGCGGCAAATGACCAGATGGCGCTGGGCGTTATCGCCGCGCTCGAGAACGCGGGCCTGTCCGTGCCCGACGACGTGAGCGTGGTTGGTATCGACGACGCACTCGAGGGACTTGTTCCTCACAATCGACTGACGACGCTGCGATTTGATTTGCGCGGTGTCGGTAAGCTTGCGTTTGAGGCGGCGATTGGAGAGAGCTCGTCTATCGAGGCGATTCATGTGCCGAGTACGCTGGTCGAACGCTCGACTGTTAGGGACATACGGGGTTAGGTCCTACTCCGTTTGTCTCGATTTGTAACAGGTAGACGGTCAAAAGCGGGCTACGTGTTACAGATTTAGATTCTTCGGAAAGAGCAATCCTGTTCGTCTCAATCTGTAACAGCTAGGACCAAAAAACTCGGCTAGATGTTACAGATCGAGACAAACGGCTTCCGACCTGAACAAAAAGGTCGGGGGCGGCTCGCCGTGTGACGTGCCGCCCCCGGCTGAGAAATGGGGACAGGTTATGTGGGCGGTGCAACTCCGCCAACCGCTCGTCGCAAGCCGCTAGTCCAGACGACGGGTCTGCGCCACGTGCTTATACCAGTATGCGCTTGCCTTGGGCGTGCGCTTCTGGGTTTCAAAGTCAACGTAGAAGAAGCCGTAACGCTTGTTGTAGCCATTGGTCCAGGAGAACTGATCCTGCAGGCTCCACAGGAAGTAGCCGCCCACGTTGACGCCCACCTCCATGGCCTTGAGCAACCAGCGCAGGTGCTGCTCGATGTAGTCGATGCGCGGCTGGTCGTCCACAAAACCGTCCTTGTAGGGGTCCTTGTAGCCCATGCCGTTCTCGGTGATGAAGATCTGCTTGTAGTTGGGGTAGCGCTGCTTAATGTAGACGAGCAGATCGAACAGGCCCTCGGGATAGATGATCCAGTCCCAGTCGGTGGTGGGGATGCCAGGCTTGTTCACGTGCTCGCCAATGCCCTTGACGCGCCAGCGGCCGGTGCCCTTCTCGCCCGTACCGTTGTGGTGCAGGTCGTTCTCGCCATCGTAAGCCTTCAAGAAGCGGCACTGGTAGTTGTTAACGCCCAGGTAGTCGTTGTAGAGCGCGGCCTCGCGCATAATCTCGAGGTCCTCGTCCAGGATCTCGATGGTGCCGCCTGAGACGGCAGCCAGGCGGTTGGCGCACTCGAGGGTGTCGGGGGCATAGTCGCCGCGGAAGGTGGCGTCGAGCAGAAACTGGTTCTGCAGCACGTGCTCGTTGTTGGCGGCCTTGATGTCGGCGGGGTCGTTCTCGTTGAGCGGATACTTAAACTCCAGCGACTGAATGACGCCGATCTTGCCCTTAAAGCCGCCGTTGTGGAAGGCCAGCACGGCCTTGGCGTGGGCGAGCATCATGTTGTGCTCGCACTGGAAGGCCTCGGCCAGATGCGCCTTGACGCCACCGGGGAAGGTGCCCTCAATGTAGGTGTTGGAGGCGTCGGCCCAGATCTCGTTAAAGGTGAACCAGTAGGTTACCTGGTCGGCGTACTCCTTAAAGCAGAAGGTGGCAAAGTCCACAAAGGCGTCGATGGTCTCGCGGTTGAGGAAGTCGCCCTTCTCAAAGAGGGGAAGCGGCGTATCGAAGTGATGCAGCGTGACAAACGGCTCAACGTGGTGCTTGTGGCACTCGGCGAAGAGGTCGTGGTAGAACTGGACACCCTCGGGGTTGATTTCGCCGGTACCGTTGGGGAAGATGCGGCTCCAGGCGATGGAGAGGCGGATGCCGTTGATACCGAACTCCTCGCACAGCTCCAAGTCGACGGGGTACTGGTTGTAGAAGTCCGAAGCGGGATCGGGGGAGAAGCGCCCCTGGGCCTCCAGGAAGTCGTCCCAGGCAACCTTGCCCTTACCGTGGGTGCGGGTCTCGCCCTCTACCTGGTAGGCAGCGGTGGCGCCGCCAAAGACAAAGTCCTCGGGAAACTGCGCAGGCGGGTTGGTGACGCTAGCAGGGTTAACGGACATGATGATCCAATCGTCTAAATCGAAGGGCCAGCCGGCTGTGGATGGTCGGCTGGCCCTGAGCGTTACTTACTTCGAAAGCTGCTCGGAGACGAAGGCGAGAGACTTATCGCCGTTCTGGGAGAGCTCGATGTACTGCTTGCCACGGCAGGCGACGCACTTGTTGCCCACGCGCTCGCAGTCCTTCTGCAGGTCGGCCAGGTAGCTTGCGGCCTGCGGGGCCAGGACGACCAGATCGAAGTCGGGGAGCATGTCCACGTGGTTGCCATAGGCCTCGGCAGCGGTCTCAAGATCAATGCCGCGCTCCTTGGCGGCCTTGGCCAGCGCGTTGGCGAGCAGGCCCGAGGTTCCGCCACCCTGGCAGAGCACGAGTACGCGCTTGCCGTTGAGGTCGCTGGCGGTCGTTGCCTCAACGGCGACAGCGGCGGGAGCATCGGTCTTTACAGCCTCGGCAGCAGCGCCGGCGGCAACGCTCTTGGCGTCAGCCTTGCCCTGGAAGGCATCGTTAAGCTTGGCGGCCTTCTCGGCGTTCTTGGCGGCGAGCTCCTCCTGGGAGATCTCGGCCTCCTCGGCGCACTTCTGGGCGTCATAGGCACGGAAGAACGGGTAGTACAGGGCAAAGTCGACGACCAGGATAAGGGCGAGCATCACAAAGGCGAGCGGCTGGAAGCCCAGGCCCATGATGGTGCCGATGGGGCCGGGGACGGTCCAGGGCAGGGTGTACATAAAGCCGTTCATGCCCAAGAAGTCGATAAAGATCTTGAGGATCCAGATGTTGGCGATCGGGGCAAAGACAAACGGGACAAAGAAGACGGGATTGAGCACGATGGGTGCGGCGAACAGCAGCGGCTCGTTGACGGCAAAGCACACGGGGACGATGGCGGCCTTACCGACGGCGCGCATCTCCTGGGACTTGGCCAGGAAGCAGAACATAAAGACCAGGACGAGCGTGGCGCCGGTGCCACCCATGCAGACGACGAAGTACTGGGCACCCTGGGTCAGGACAGCGGAAGCGTGCTGGCCAGCCTGGAACGCAGCCAGGTTGTCGGTCATGTTGGCAACGAGAGCGGCGGCGATGGCGGGCTCGACGATCGAGGGGCCGTGGACGCCGACGAACCAGAAGAGGCTCATGGCGCCGTAGATCACAGCGAGGCCGATATAGCCGTCGGCAGCGGTGAACAGGGGCTGGAACACCTGGATGACGCCCTGGGCAAAGCAGAAGCCAAAAGCAGCGCGGAAGGCGATGTCAAAGACCCAAAAGACGGTGATGCAAACGGAGAAGGGGATGATGTCCTTAAAGGTCTGCGAAATGTTGGGCGGAACCTGCTCGGGCATCTTGACGGTGATGTTGCGCTTAATGAAGAACTTGTAGATGATGCCAGTCACAAACGCAGCGATGAAGGCGGTCAGCAGGCCCTTGGAACCAAGGTAGGTGGTGTTGAAACCGCTGGCGGCGTCCGTGGCGATCGTGTCGCTCGAAAGGAGCAAGAAGCCGATGATGGCCGCGCACATGCACGAGATGAAGTTGATCTGGTTGTTCTTGGGCAGATCGCGGTTCTGAGCGTCGGCGAAGTGCTTGGCCGTGGTGGCGGCGCAGGCGATGGCCAGGATGCCCATGGAGTAGTTGTAGCACTTCCACAGGGCGTTGTTGATGTCATCGGGCCAGTAGAAACCCCAGATGTTGGGGACCGAGGCTACCAGGCAGAAGATGGACGAGAAGATGATGATGGGGATGACGGAGATAAAGCCGTCGCGGATCGCCTTGAGGTACTTGTTGCGGGCGATCGCGTTGAAAAAGGGCTGGCCCTTTTCGATGATGGCGATGAGTTGCTCCATGCAATGCTCCTAAGAGTCGGTGGGTTAGCAACGATGGTAGCTTTTGACTTTCGGTTGCCAAAATGTTGACGTTGCCATTTTGTGACACAAAAAAAGACGCGAACCGGTGGTTCCTGTGCCTGCGAACCGTCGATTCCTTACGCGTAAACGTTTGAGCCGCCCGGTAGCTCTGTGTTTGCACAATGGCAACGTTAACATTAGGGCGACAAAAGCCGTTCGGGGAAGCAAAAATGTCGGTGAACGGTAGGTTTTGGGTGGTGAGCGTATGGTGGGGGAGGCGTTAGATATACTTGAAGACGTTTCATTTGACTGCGTAGGGTGCCACCAATGGCATCGTTGACATAGAAAGATCGACCTATGGCCGCTGTTAAAAAATCGGTATCCGTCAAAGACGTGGCGCGCCTCGCGGGCGTTTCGGAGCAGACGGTCTCGCGCACCGTGCACGATTCGCCCAGTGTGCGCCCCGAGACCAAGGAACGCGTGCGTGCCGCCATGCGCGAGCTGGGGTATCGCCCCAATTTCGCCGGTCGATCGCTGCGCCGTGGCAAGTTTAAGACCGTCGGCGTCGCCATGTTCAACATTACCGGTACCGGCAACCTCGACCGTATGGAGGGCTTTGCCGCCGCGGCCGACAAACATGGCTATGCCATCACCCTCACTAAAGTAGATGGACATCCCTATACCCTCGAGAGCGCATCGTCGCGCATGAGCGCGCTGCCGGTGGATGGCATGGTCGTGATCATGAATCGCATGCCGGCGGACTTTGGCACCTTCGAGCCGCTGCCCGGCATGCAGACGGTGCTCGTTACGATGCTGGAGCACCCGCTCTGTTCAACGGTCGATAACGACCAGTTCGATTGCTCGCGCCAGGTGGTCGAGTACTTGCTGGGGCAGGGACACAAGACCGTGCACTTTATCTCGTGTCCCGAGCGCTCACTTTCGGGCATGCGGCGCAAGGAAGGCTGGCGCGAGACATTGCGCGCGCATGGAATTGAGCCGCCGCGACTCGTCCGTGGGGATTGGACGGCACAGAGCGGATATGCTGCCGGTCAGGCTCTGGCGGAAGATCCGACCTGTACGGCCATTTATGCTTCCAACGATGCCATGGCCTACGGCTGCATTCGCGGGCTCGAGTCGTGCGGAAGGCGTGTGCCCGAGGACGTGAGCGTGGTGGGTGTTGATGACAGCCTGGGCGATATCGTGCCCGACCGTCGCCTGACCACGGTGCGCTTTGACAACAAGCGCGTCGGCATGTGGGCGGTCGACAAGATTGCCGGCGCCGATGGGGGTGCGTCTGGCGTGGAGCACATGCTGATTCCCGGTGTGCTCGTAGAGGGCGATACGGTGCGCGATTTGCGTTAGGGTGCGGCCCTGTTTGGGTTGCCGCTAATTGTGTTCGATATTGTTCAGATTGGTTTATAAACCGTTCACGGGCGAAAAGTGACCGTTCATAGTTCGAAATTACGTTTTGAGCTGTTCTTTTTTGTTTGAATGTTATTGTTTCTGTCATACACAACGCAGCGCGTATGCCCGGACGCGATGCTCTCCATTGGTTCATATGTGAAAGGAACGCAATATGGCAACCAAAGAAGAAATCTCGATGGTTGGATTCGAGATCGTCGCATACGCAGGTGACGCCCAGACCGATCTGCTTGCAGCGCTCGATGCTGCTCGCGAGGGTGACTTTGAGAAGGCCGAACAGCTGCACAAGGATGCCAGCGATGCGCTCATCGGTGCCCACGACACGCAGACCAAACTGCTTTCGCAGGAGGCCGGCGGCGGCGAGATGGAGATGACCTTCATCATGGCTCACGCTCAGGACACTCTCATGACCACTATGATTCTGGAGAAGCAGACCCGCTTTACCATCGATGCCTACAAGCGCATCGCCGAGCTCGAGGCCAAGCTCGCCTAACGAGCCCTCACAACCAAGTCCCCTTCCAAAAGCTCTGCCGCTACCCGCGGCAGGGCTTTTTCTGTCCTCCTCCAAGTTGCGGTGAAATGGGGACTGAATAGGGGCCGGCGGGCGCAAAACAATCCCTATTCCACCGCAACTCATCCGGAGATAGTCATTGGGGACAGTCTTGGTGCGCTTCGTTCGTCCTCCCGTTCGATTTTTGCTCGGTGGGTATACTTTCTTTCGCATTAAGCCCCGGACTGAGGAGGTGTCCAAATGCCGGACAACGGATTGATTCAAAAGACAGATGCGCGCGAGATGGCTCATGGGCGTCCTGTCCAGATAACCGAGCATACGACGGTAACCGAGCTGCAGCCCAGCCTGTCCGATGTCGTGTGCGCAAACAAAAAGCTGCAGATTGGCTTTATCGTTGCGCTCGTGGTACTGGCGCTGCTGTCGGGCTTTGTAGCTCGTCCGCATTTTGCCGATACCAAGACTTGGGACTCCACCATCGAGGTCATCGATCAAAAGAAGGGCAATGTTTTGGCGCTCACAACCTCGTGCGTCGCCCTATCTGCGGGTATCACTGCGCTGCCGGGCGATACGGGAACGCCAGTTGCCGAGCAGCTCGCGCAGCTTTCGGGAAACTTGGGTATCGTGCTTGCCGTGCTCTACCTCGAAAAATATCTGCTGACCATTTTATGGTCGGTCGGGCTGGGCATCCTGATTCCGTTCTCGCTCGTACTCTTCGCGGTGTCGCTTGGCATTCACGGACGCTGGAGCACGAGCGCGGTCATTCGCCGCGTGGCAACGCGTGTGCTGGTGGTCGCCATAATTGGCATGGCGTTGGTGCCTGCAAGCGTTTGGGTGTCGCAGAAGGTCGACGAAACGTATCGCGTTAGCATCGAGGCGGCCGAGCAAAAGGCGGCCGACGCTGCGGGTGCGGCAAATAGCGATAGCTCCAAAACAAGCAAGAAAAAGACCGAGTCCGCAGAGTCCAAGAGCGTGCTCGAGCAGCTTGCCGACGGTGCCTCGGGCCTCGTCACGTCGGTGACCAGCGGCGCCAAGCAGATGACCGATGAAATTGTGCAGCAAGTGACCGATCTCATCGAAGGCGTCATTGTGATGATCGTGACCTCGTGCGTTATCCCGCTGCTGGTGCTCGCGGCGTTTCTGTGGCTGGGACACACGCTACTGGGGATTGATATTTCCGGCCCGGCGAACTATTTGACGGGCCGCTTTCTGAGTGCTCCGTCCAAGCACGCCAAGAAGGGCAGGCAGTCTGAGTAGGCGGCAAAGCGTTCTTTGGAAGATCAACTGTAAGAAGGGCGGCCGAGACACGTTCTCGGCCGCCCTTTTGTTTGTTGAATACGCGGTCGCTACGTCCGCGTCGGGTCCAGACGGTCGGCAATCATCCGTGAACGGTATTTGTTCAAAAAAGAACAAAGATAAACAAATAATTCTTGCAGTTGATGTTCGAATGTGTTCAAATAAACACGAACAGTGAAGAACCGCACATTCAGATGCCCGGACCTGAACGCGATTCAACACTTCCAAACAGAAACTACGCACCTGCGTATCTCTCAAGGAGGATGTCATGAGGGTTGTAATCGCTTCCGATGCCGACGGCATGTCGATGAAGGAGTCCATCAAGGAGATGCTCATCGCCGACGGTCACGAGGTCGTCGACTATTCCGAGACCCCTGCCGCGGACTTTGTCGATTCCGCGACCGCCGTTGCCAAGGACCTGCTGGAGCACAAGGATTCCCAGGGCTTCGCATTCGATAAGTACGGCGTCGGCTCCTATATGGCCGCCGTCAAGATCAAGGGCATGGTCGTCGCCAACATTTCCGACGAGCGTTCCGCCTACATGACCCGCGAGCACAACGGCTCGCGCATGGTCACCATGGGCCCGGGCGTTGTGGGCACCGAGGTTGCCAAGAAGATCGCCCGCGAGTTCCTGCGCGCCCAGTACGCCGGTGGCCGTCACCAGATCCGTGTCGACATGCTCAACAAGATGGCCTAACGAGAGCCACCGAGAACTCGAACTTCTACCTCAACTTGTGAATTCAGACGAAAGGACGTTCTGATGAAGAAGACCATCGCAATCGGTTGCGACCATATCGTTACGGACGAGAAGATCTATCTGGCCGACCGCCTGGAGCAGGCTGGCTACAAGGTGCTCGACTGCGGCACCTACAGCCACACCCGTACGCACTATCCCATCTACGGTAAGGCCGTGGGCGAGGCTGTTGCCAGCGGCAAGGCCGACTTTGGCGTGGCCCTGTGCGGCACCGGCATCGGCATCACCAACGCCGTCAACAAGGTTCCCGGCGCCCGCTGCGCCCTGGTTCGCGACATGACCTCTGCCCTGTATGCCCGTCGCGAGCTCAACGCCAACATCGTGGGCTTTGGCGGCAAGATCACCGGCGAGTTCCTGATGGCCGATATCATGCTTGCCTTCCTGGAGGAGCCCTACGAGAAGACTCCCGAGCACGATGCCCTGATCGCCAAGATCGATGCCTGCAATAAGGCCGACGCCGAGGCTCAGGCCGACCCGCACTTCTTTGACGAGTTCCTCGAGAAGTGGGACCGCGGCGAATACCACGATTAGCGGGTATCCGGCGTAATTAACTAGTCCGTTGACGGCTCGCGTTTCTGTGATGGGGCGCGGGCCGGTTTGCTATCAGCCCCACTGACTTGGCGGGCTGTCGTAAGAAAGGGAAGGCTCCTATGGAGTTTGTTCTTGATAACGGTTCTATCCGCGTGGCACTGAGCACGGCGGGCGGGTCGTTCACTTCTATTGCGGCCAACGGCCGTGAGTACCTGTGGCAGGGTGATCCGGCGGTCTGGTCGGGGCGGGCGCCCATTTGTTTCCCGATCTGCGGTGGCCTTCGTGACGGTCACGCAACGACCATGGGCGGCCGCGAGGTAAAGCTCGCCCGCCACGGCTTTGCGCGCAAACAGGAGTGGAAGCTCGAGGAACAGAGCGACAACATGGTTGCGCTGAGCCTAAGCTCTACCGACCATGCCGAGTTGCTCGAGCAGTACCCGTATCCGTTTAAGATCGTTGCTCGTTACACGATCGATTCGGAAAAGGTGGCCGTGTCGTACGAGGTGACCAATGAAAGCACCGAGGACATGCCGTTCTTTGTGGGCGGTCACCCCGGCTTTAAGTGCCCGCTCGACGAGGGCGAGTCCTATGACGACTACGAGCTCCGTTTTGAGCAGCGTGAGGCCGCCGAGCTCTGTACTGCCGTTCCCTCGACGGGCCTGATTGATGTTGAGCACCGTAGCAAGAACCCCATGATCGGCCAGAACCTGCCGCTTACCCACGAACTCTTCGACTTCGCGGAGACCATCTTCGACGTGCTCGAGAGCCGCGTGGTTACGCTGACCAAGAAAACCGAGGACAAGGGCGTACGCCTGACGTTCCCCGATATGCCGTACCTGATTGTGTGGAGCAAGCCCGAGGGCGACTTTGTGGCTGTTGAACCGTGGGGTGGTCTGTCCACCTGCTCCGACGAGGACGATATCCTGGAGCACAAGCGCGGCTGCCTGGTGGCTAAGCCGGGAGAGACCGTCACCCGCGGCTTTGAGATCGAGATCCTTTAACGAGTTATCGTATGTTTGGGGCGGGTCATGCCGCCCCGGAACAGGAGTTCAACATGATTCTGACCGTTACCATGAACCCGTCGATTGATACGCGCTATCAGCTCGACAAGCTGATCATCGACGATGTTAACCGTGTGACGCCCGAAAAGACCGCTGGCGGCAAGGGCCTCAACGTGAGCCGTGTGCTGCTGCAGTTGGGCGACGATGTGCTCGCGACCGGTCTGCTCGGCGGCCACATGGGTGCCTATATGGCCGAGCTTATGGATGCCGACGGCGTCAAGAACGACTTTGTGCCCATCGCCGGTGAGACGCGTATTTGCCTGAATATTCTGCACGAGGGTAATCAGACCGAGCTGCTGGAGAGCGGCCCGCAGATCGCCCCGGCCGAGCTCAAGGCCTTTACGGCCAAGTTCGCCGAGCTTGCAGCGAAGGCGGACGTCGTGACGCTTTCGGGCTCGCTGCCGCGTGGCGTCGATGCCGGCTACTATGCCGAGCTCGTCAAGATCGCCGAGGAGGCGGGCGCCAAGGTGCTGCTCGACACCTCGGGTGCATCGCTGGAGGCCGCACTGGAGTCCGACGCAAAGCCCGAGCTCGTAAAGCCCAATCTGACCGAGATTAACGGCCTGCTGGGTACGTCCTTTACGACCGATGATGTCGATGCCCTGCGCGAGGCGCTTGCCGCCGATGACCGTTTTGCCGGTATCCCCTGGGTTGTCGTTTCGATGGGCGCTGCCGGTTCGGTGGGCTTCCATGAGGGCCGCGCGTTCCGCGCCAAGACGCCCGCGATTGCGGCTGTGAACGCGACGGGTTCCGGCGACTCGACCATCGCCGGCTTTGCGCATGCCATTGCTGCTGGTGCCGACGACGTCACCGTGCTCAAGACCGCCAATACCTGCGGCAAGCTCAACGCCATGGATCCCAAGACCGGCCACCTGGTCATGGATCGCTGGGACGAGGTCTACAACAGCGTTGTCGTGACTGAACTGTAGGGTTACGGCGTTTTACCAAACGCCGTAACGGCTCAACGCTGCAAACGCCCCTAAGCGGCAATCTGACGTTCAATCGTCGGGCATGACCAAAAGGTCAATGCCCTCCTCTTTCACGTCACCTTGCTCGCTTAGGGGCGTTTTCGCTGTCGTTGCCAAGACACCGGCGTTGCCTTGGCCGCAAATAGTCATTGGGGACGCTCTTTAATGACTAGTCGTTTAAGAACGCCCCTTAAGAATGACCCCAATGACTACACTCAAAAACGGCGCCCGTCGGTGATGTTGCCGGCGGGCGCCGTTGTCGTGTAGACGCTATTTGTTGAGTGCGTGCGTTCGAGCTCGCATGCTATAGCGAGTCGATAAAGCGCTGTTGGGCGGCGCGTCCTGCCTCGTCCCACTTAAAGACGCCGGCGTTGTCGAGCACGTGGCCAAACACCACGCCGACCTCTTCGTGCAGGATGTCGATGGCGTTGTCGGCCGTAAGCTCGTCGGCGCGGCGGGCAAAGACGTCCTCAGCCCATGCGGCGTGGCTGCGGCAAAGGTCGTCGCCCTCGAGCGCGCCGGCAAGGTCGTAGCTGGCATCTGCCTTGGCCGCCAGCAGGTGCTCGCGGACAGCGCCGAGCTCGGGAACCAAGCGCGGCGGCAAAATGGCCAGGCCCATGACCTCGATCAGGCCGATGTTCTCCTTTTTGATGTGGTGGTACTCAGCATGCGGATGGAATACGCCCAGCGGATGCTCGTCGGTCGTGATGTTGCAGCGAAGCGCCAGGTAGGCCTCGTAGATTTCGCCGCCGGCGTTGCCGCGGGAGTCGACGCGGCGGATGACGGGCGTCACGGTGTTGTGGGCCACGCCGTCGGCCGTGTGTGCGATGACGCCAACCGACTCATCGGTCCACTCGCGCCAGGCAAGGATAATCTTCTCGGCGGCGTCGAGCAGCTGGGCGCGGTCGTGCGATCGTAGTCGCAGCACCGAAAGCGGCCACTGTAACACGGTACCGATGACCTGGTCAAAGCCCGGCACGCTAAACTGCGAGACCTCGGCGGCGTGCATCATGGGGAACTCGTGCGCGCCGCCCTGGAAGTGGTCGTGCGACAGAATCGAGCCGCCCACGATGGGCAGGTCGGCGTTGGAGCCAATGAAGTAGTGCGGGAACAGGTCGACAAAGTCGAGCAGGCAGGTCAGCCCCTTGCGGTCGACGTGCATCGGACGATGCTCGGAGCTCATGGCAATGCAGTGCTCGTTAAAGTACGCGTACGGGCTGTATTGGAAGCCCCAGCGCTCGCCGTCGAGCTTAATGGGGATAACGCGCAGATTCTGGCGGGCGGGATGGGCGCCGCCGTCGGCTGCAGCGGAGCGTCCGGGATAGCCTTCGTTTTCGATGCAGAGCTGGCAGGCGGGATACTTCTCGCCCGTGTTTTTGGCGGCGCCGGCCGCGGCAATATCGCGCGGGTCCTTTTCGGGCTTTGACAGGTTGATGGTAATCTCGAGGTCGCCCCAGTTGGTGGGGGTGCTCCATTTGATGTTGCGCGCGATGGCGGCACGGCGCACGTAGCCGGCGTCGCAGCACAGGCCGTAGAACCAGTCGGTCGCGGCGCGGGGCTCGTTGACGCCCATGCGTCCGTTGAACTCCTCGTTTACAACCGAAGGCCTTGGCATGAGCGCGCCCATGATGCGCATGGCGATGCGGTCGCGGCCCGATGCCGTGTCCTCGGCGGCGCCGTTGGCAACAGCCGCCTCGGCAAGCGCGGCAAGTGTGCCTTCAAGGTCAAAGTTGGGCAGGGTGTCGGGGTGCAAGAGCGAGAGTTTTTCGGCCTGGAGCGCCCAGGCCATGTCGAGCGCCGGGCCCGTAGCACCGATGCACTCGAGAATGGTGTTATACGCCCAGATGCGATCGTCCTGGCCGATCATCGATCGGTGGATAGCGTACTCGATCAGGTTCTGCGCGGCCTCGCGCACGTCAGTCATTACAGCCATGCCGCGTAAGCCCCCTTGTCAGAGATGGCGTAGTGACGGGCAGAGCCCTCGCCCAGCCAGCCGTTCATCTTGGTGATAAAGGTGTCGACCAGGTCGAGCGGCACGAAGGCCTGGATGGTGCCACCAAAGCCGCCACCGTGGATACGGACGGCGCCACGGCCGTCGAGCACGTGCTCGGCCAGTGCCAGGGCATACATCGAGGGCTGCTCGGAGCCCAGCTTGGCAACGACATTCTGTAGGTACATGGCAGAGCTGGCGCCGGACTCGCGCGTCAGGACCAGGAACTGATCGATGTCGCCGGCGTTCAGGGCAGCCCAGCGCTTATCGACCAGGCCGTTTTCGTACCAGTAGTGAACGGCGCGCAGGCAGGCGCGGTCGCCCAGCTTGGCGCGCAGCTCGGGGAGCTTGGCGTCAAAGTCCGCCACGTTTACCTCGCACAGGCGTGCCTTGCCAAACTCGGCAGCGACGTCCTGCATCTCGCGCGGAACGGCGGCGTAGTCGTCGGTGGCGGCCACATGGTCGGCACCGACCTTAACGAGCACGAGCGCATAACCGTGATCCTCAAAGTTGAGCTCGAGCTTCTGGGTTTTAGGCTGAGCCTGATCCTCAAAGTCCATGTAGGCGAGGCCGCCCAAGCAAACGGCGGCCTGGTCCATCAGACCGCAGGGCTTGCCGTAATAGTTGTTCTCGGTGCGCTGGCTCATCTGGGCGAGCGCGACGGGCTCGATGGCGGGTGCGCCCCAGAGCGTCTCCATGGCGCGACCGTATGCCGCCTCGACAGCAGCGGAGCTCGAAAGACCGCCGCCCGAGGGGACGGAGCAGGTGAAGGCAAAGTCGAAGCCCTGGGGCTCAACGCCAAGGGCTGCAATCTCGTGCGCCATGCCGCGGACGAGGCTTGCGGACGTGCCCTTCTCGGACTCCTGAACATCCAGCGTGTCGAGCGTGATCTCAAACGTAGGATAGCCCTCGTCGGCGACGCGAATCTTGTTGGAGTCGGTTGCCACGGCGATGCCGTCGACAGCGACATCGAGCGAGCCGGCGATAACGTGACCGCCTTCGTGATCGGTGTGATTACCACTGATCTCGGAACGCCCGGGCGCGTGCACGTAGAGCACCTGGCGGTCGCCGATGGGGCCAAACTCCTCCTCAAATAGCTTGGTGAGCGTGGCGAGTGTCTTTTCGTCGGGGGTGGTCATGGGAGTCCTTTCCTTGGCGCGCCCGGGTGGGTTTTGCGTCGTTATGAGTACGTTAACAACTTAAAGCGGCATGAACCAAGTGTTCACGATACCGCACGTTACGGGCTATGTTAACGTACTCATAACACATCGCTTGTCACTTTTTGAGAATCTGGTAATCGGTAGAAATTCAGCCGTGAACGGTACTGCCGTATGGACTTATAAAGCAGAAGAGATGCGGATTGAAAAAGTAGAGTACGTTAACATGCGTCCGACGATAGCGGGCCTCGGCGCGGGATGTATTTCTGCCCGGGCCGGCATTCACGCTATTCAGATCTCGCAAGGGTGAAGGTGATCCTGTGGCAAGGCGCCCGTCCAACGATACCAGTTCGCGTCCGGTCTCCATGGCCGACGTCGCCCGCGCTGCCGGCGTTTCGCAGCAGACGGTTTCGCGCGTCGCCAACGGCTTGCCTAACGTTAACGAGCAGACGCGCCAGCGCGTGCAGGCCGCTATGCAAAAGCTCGGCTTTCGTCCGAGTTATGCCGGTCGCTCGCTGCGCGACGGCCGTTATCATTCGGTCGGCCTGTGCGTCAACGATGTCACCAAGTTTGGCAACCTCTCAATGATCGACGGCATCGCCAGCGCTGCTCGCGAGCATAATTGCGCCATCACGCTGGTCGAGATGTCCAAGACCGAGGAGTTTTCGCTTGCCGAGGCCACGCGTCGTATGGCCGCATTGCCCGTGGACGGCATCATTATCGGCATGAGTCGCATGGCGCCTGATTTTGAGACGTTTGATCCACTGCCGGGCATTGGTACGGTCATCGTTACCATGTACGCGCATCCGCGGGTGACCACGGTCGATTCCGACCATTACGGCTGCTCGCTATTGCTTATGGATCACCTGTTTGAGCTGGGGCACGAGCAAATTCGCTATATTGGCGGCCCGTCGTTCTCGGTTGACGAACAATTTCGTCGTGCCGGTTGGCAGGATGCACTCGAGCGTAAACACATTGAGCCGGCAGAGCCGCTCGAGGGCGACTGGTCTGCCAACAGCGGTTACGAGGCCGGTAGGTATCTGGCCGAACACGACCGCACCATGACGGCGATTTACGCGGCAAACGATCAGATGGCAAATGGCGCAATTGCAGCGCTGCGCGATAGCGGCTTGCGCGTGCCCGAGGACGTAAGCGTGGTGGGCGTCGATGACTCGCTCGACGACTTTGTCGCGCATAATGAGCTCACGACCGTGCGATTCGATCTACATCAGCGCGGACGCGAGGTATTCGAGCATGCGGTTCCCGAGGCGGGTACGGCGGGCAAAACTGTTGCCATTCGTATTCCCGGCCGGCTCATCATTCGACATAGCACGGCGATACCGCGAGCATAGTTTGTGCAGGTAAACGGCGGTATATTCTGCCTCAAAAACAATCGGTAAGGATGATGGCAGATAACAGTTGGGATGCTGCCGAGTGTTATGATAGACGGGCTCTTTTGTCTATCTAGGAGGCTTTGCCTGATGGAGATCACCAAGGATATCCGCTACATTGGCGTCGACGATCACGACATTGACCTGTTTGAGGGCCAGTACGACGTGTCCGAGAACGGCATGGCATATAACAGCTATGTTATCTTGGGCGATAAAATCGCTGTCGCCGATTCGGTCGACGGCGGTTTTGTTGACGAGTGGCTCGGCAACCTCGAGGCCGTGCTCGATGGCCGTACGCCCGACTACCTGGTCGTCCATCACATGGAGCCCGATCACTCCGCCGGCATCGCCGCCTTTATGGAGCGCTATCCCCAGGCCCAGATTGTGGCTAGCATGGGTGCCTTCCGCATGATGGTCAACTACTTTGGCACCGACTACCCCGAGCGCAAGATGGTCGTCAAAGAGGGCGATGTGCTCGACCTGGGCGGCCACAGCCTGACCTTTATCGGCGCCCCCAACGTTCACTGGCCCGAGGTGATCTTCTCCTACGAGTCCACCGACAAGGTGCTCTTTAGTGCCGACGGCTTTGGCAAGTTTGGCGCCAACGACGTCGAGGATCCCGAGGGTTGGGCTTGCGAGGCTCGCCGCTACTACTTTGGCATCGTCGGTAAGTTCGGCAAGTTCGTGCAGGCCGTGCTCAAGAAGGCCGCCGATCTGGATATCCAGATCATCTGCCCGCTCCATGGTCCTGTGCTGACCGAGAACCTGGGCTACTACCTCGACACTTACAACACCTGGTCGAGCTACCAGCCCGAGGACGAGGGCATCACGATCGCCTATGCGAGTGTGTATGGCCATCTGAAGGCTGCCGTTGAGGAGCTCGCATCTGCGCTCGAGGCTCGCGGCCAGAAGGTCTCCGTCTTTGATCTGGCTCGCGACGACATGGCCGAGGCCGTTGAGGATGCGTTCCGCTACGACCGTCTGGTGCTCGCCTCCATTACCTATCAGGGCGAGATCTTCCCGTGCATGAGCACCTTTATCCACACGCTCGCCGAGCATGCCTACCAGAACCGCACCGTGGCGCTTGTCGAGTCCGGTTCCTGGGCGCCCGCAGCTGCCAAGGTTATGACCAAGGAGCTCGAGGGCATGAAGGACATCACGCTGGCGCAGAACAAGGTGACCGTCCTGGGTTCGCTCAACGACGCCTCGCGCGCTCAGATCGAGGTTCTCGCCGACGAGCTTTCCAAGTAGCGATATTTCGCTTTTAATGCTCAAACCACCACAAAGGGGACAGGCACCTTTGTGGTGGTTTTTGTTTAAGCGCCGGCGATGATGAGGGCTGGACGTGCGCTGTCGGTGACTTCGGCGATTGAGGTGGCGACGGCGCCATCGGGATCACGGTCCATCACGATGGTGTCGACGTCGGCAAGCTCGGCAAAACGGTACATGCCGCGTCCGTTAACCTTGCTGGCGTCCAAGAGGGCGACGCTTTGATGGGCCGCGGCGATCATAGCCGTTTTGGTCTCGGCCATCTGGGGAAAGTCGGTCGTAAAGCCGCAGCCGGGAACAAAAGCGCCAGGGCACATGACGGCAAGGTCGGCGTGGACCATTTGGAGCGCCTGCATGGTAAGTGGGCCGTACAGATAGCGATGGCCTTTGCGCAGTGCCCCGCCCAGCATGACGACATCGACCGAGGGCATGCTCTCGTCGATATAATCGGCGATGGTAATGTCGGCCGTGATAACGGTGATGCCGTCGCGTTGATCGAGGAGCCGGACGAACTCGAGCGCCGTGGTGCCCGAGTCGACGAGCAGCGTGTCGCCGTCATTGACAAGCTCGATGGCGCTTTGCGCGATGGCCTGCTTGGCAGCGACGTTGACATTGATACGGCGATCCTGCGTGGAGACGGTCAGGCGTTTATGGAGCGACACGGCGCCACCATGCGTGCGGCGCAACTTGCCTGCTTCGGCGAGTGCGTCCAGGTCGGCGCGGGCGGTGACGGAGGACACGCCAAAGGTCTGGGCGATTTCTGCTACCTGCACCGAGGCATTATGCTCGAGCATTTCCATAATGGCGGTACGGCGTTCGTCGGCAAAAGCACGGTTGGCAGCTTGGGCCATGTTTGCTCCATTCTCGGCTAAATTTGCAGGAATTGTGTTGACTCTATTTTCGTTCATTTTCTTTTTGAGTAAGAAAACACCTTTCGATTACTTATCTTTTCTATAAAAGAAAGACGCTAAACGCTCAAAATTCAATATCTAATACGCCCACTCGGCTCCAATTCCTTCCGTTTACTTTTCAAAAACGACTGTATTGACCTGCATGGGCTCAATATCTCGCACATGCAAAGCCGCTGAATTTCATACAATGGACGCAGCAAAACGCAAGGTAAAACGCCTTGCGGACACGTACGCCCGATGTCCAGATGCGGGCGAGGGAGAGGAGCAAACGCTCATGGCACTTGTTACCACCGAAAAGATGCTCAAGGACGCTCAGGCCGGCCATTACGCCGTTGGCGCGTTCAACGTCGAGAACCTCGAGTTTGTTATGGCCGTTCTGGCCGCTGCCGAGGAGACCAAGTCCCCCGTCATCATGCAGACCACCCCGGGCACCATCAAGACCGCTGGTCTGGACTACTTCTACGGCATGGTCAAGGCTGCCGCCGAGCGCGCTTCCGTGCCCGTCGCTCTGCACCTCGATCACGGCGATGGCTATGACCGCTGCATGCAGGCTTTCCGCACTGGCTACACCTCTGTCATGATCGACGGTTCGCACGAGTCCTTCGAGGACAACATCGCCCTGACCAAGTCCGTCGCCGACGCTGGCCGCGCCATGGGTGTGCCCGTCGAGGCCGAGCTTGGCAAGGTTGGCGGCAAGGAGGACGACGGTCCCGCGGTTGAGGGCGAGAGCCCCTACACCGATCCGGCCGAGGCCAAGGAGTTCGTCGAGCGCACCGGCTGCACCTCGCTGGCCATTGGCGTTGGCACCAGCCACGGCGTGTACACGAGCGATCCTCACATCGAGCAGTCCGTGGTCAAGGCCATCCGCGACGCCGTCGACGTGCCGCTGGTTCTGCACGGCACTTCCGGTGTGCCCGATGAGCAGGTCGCCGAGGCCGTGAAGAACGGCATCTGCAAGGTCAACTACGCCACTGAGCTGCGTCAGGCCTACACCAAGGGCTTCATGGCCTACATGGCCGAGAACCCCGCCTGCTTCGATCCTAAGAAGCCGGCCAAGGAGGGCATGCGTGAGATCACCGAGCTGGTTAAGATCCGCATGACCAACCTCAACTCTGTGGGCAAAGCAGAGTAACAGCAAGGGTACTCCGACTCGCTACATATCCCGGGGAGGGACGAGGGCTTAGTTCCCCAATCGTCCTCGGGCATGCAAAAAGCCTCGCTGCGCACTTCGTGCGGCGAGGCTTTTTGCCCCCTGCGGAAAGATTGGGGAACTAAGCCCTCGTCCCTCCCAAGTTGACCTGCTCGAGGTCGTCGCCCTTGTGGCGTTGGGGCTGAAAGGGTGGGACGCGGGGGTTATTTGGTTGTTAGGGTTAGTAGGTCGTTGGGGGTTTTGAGGTTGTAGGTGGCGTTTGGGATGTCTTGGTGTGATCCCCATGCCGCTCTGGCAAAACTGACCCCTGCCGAAGTTGCGCATTGTTCGTCGTAGACGGTGTCGCCAACGTAGACGACGTTGCCAGGATTCGCGCCCGTACGCCGGAGATATTCGAGCATGGGAGCGGGTGCGGGTTTATGTTCGGTTGTGTCTTCGACAAGGATGATGTGCTCAAAATACTTATCGAAGCCAAGGGGCGCAATTTCTTCTGCGTATTCGTCGCGCGCACGTGAGGAGACGATGCCAAGTTTGCAGCCGCTATCGGCGAGTTTTGCGATGGCTTCAAGCAAACCTGGAAACACGCTGATGGTGCTTTTAAAGTTGGCGGCAACTTGGCACCAGCGATCCAACGTTGCCTGCGAGTAGATCCCAAGTTTCTCAAGGGCATCCTTGCCGGGTATGCCGAGGGCAAAGTCAAGCTCGTGTCGGGGGAGCGTTTTGCCGGTTTCTTCTTGGATAATCTGGCCAAGCGATGACAGCACGCTTTCTTCTGTATCTGCCAATGTCCCATCAACGTCAAATACGATATGGTCAAAGTGCTTCATATGATTGCTCCTCTCTGTTGTTTGCCTGCAAGTTTGATGCAGTGACAGAAGAAGGGCTAGCGGGATTTCTGCCTGGTGCTATCGAGATTCTGCCTCGCTGCTCGATAGCTCGAAGGAGTGCATCCCATTTGTTCTTTAAATACCTGGCCAAGATGGCTTGCTGTCGCAAAGCCGCATTGGCGCGCGACTGTCTGGACCGTTCGCGTGGTGTGTGCCAAAAGTTCGCAAGCACGGTTTACGCGGTATGCACGCAGATATGCCGCCGGGGTCGTTCCTGCGCAAGCTTCGATAATGCGGTAACACTCTCTTTCGCTTACGCCGGCTGCAGATGCCATCTGGGGCACATCTATAGCGGCTGCATAGTTTGCGCGGATATAGTCCAGGATTGCCTTGAACTGTACGTCGCGGTTGGTCATCCAAGAGGCGTTGTCGGAGGAAAAGAGCGGTTCGGCCTTGGCGTTAATCTGAATCCAGAGCTCTGACAAACTATTTCGAAGCGCCATCTCGTTCTGCGGCCGTTGAAGGTCGTGGCTAAAGGAGCTCTTCAGCAAATCGATAAAGGGCATATCGTCGGGATTGGTGGGCGACCATTTGAGCACATCGACGCCTCGACATTGAAGCAATGGGTTGATGTAGCGCTTTTGGAGACGTCCCGCGGGATCGCCGAGCATTGACGGCTGAAAGATATGCAGCATTTGAATGGCTGGCGCCGAATTGGGTGATTGCAGCGTGCTGTGCAAAACGCCGCCGTTGATAAAGCCGGCGGACCCTTCCTCAAAGCGTACGTGCTCATGAGCCGCGCGCGTTCGATAGTCAATCGCTCCCTGCTCCATGTAGAAAAGCTCAACTTCGGAATGCCAGTGCCAGGGGACGGAATTGCCCGGATAGCGAGCGAATTCTGCGCGTTCGGCAATATAGGGCCAGTCTTCGGCGGTCTCGGGAAACGCTTCCTCGCGTCCTCCGCGGTGCAATTCTATGTGATCCATGTTTCGCATGGCATCAGTATAAAGCGCGATGGGCTTAGATTGCTCTTGCCTGTTCGGGGAACGCCTTGTTTAGGGATGCTTGGAGCTTTTCGAACGATGCTCGCAAGTTGTGGCTCTGGTTGGTTGAGCGTTTGGCTTTTGTGGTGGGGGAGTCGAGGAGGCCGTTTCTCTGCGTCGGGGGGAAGGAGAAAAGGTCTGCATGTGTTAGGGATGGCTGCTGTGCTGCGTCGTTGGAAGAATGCATGCTTATGTGGCCTCCTCGATGTCCACCAAAAGGTTGCGCACGGGGTGTGCTGCTAGGTCCCGTGCGTTGGCAGTATTATGCCGCGGCTGTTGCAAAGAATCGCTAAAGAAAAGCTTAATGAGGTTTGACGTTGTGATGAAACCGCAGGTCAAAGCTATCGGGTAACACTCTTGAAAGGTTTTGGGCTTAAGGGCTTTCTAAGGTTTGTGACGTGGATGTGGCGCGGACGTGCGGAGCGTGTGAATGCTCACTGTTAGCGCTGCGGCTCTGCGGCGCGCACCTGCTCGATGACCTTTTCCATCGTGGCGTCGATGCAGTCTTTTTTGAGCTCGCATTCCCAGATGGTTATGGGTGTCCAGCCCATTTGAGTGAGCGCTGCCACGGCGGCGCGATCGCGTTCGACGTTGCGACGGAACTTTGCCTCCCAAAACTCAACGTTGCGCTTGGGCTGGCTCGGATTGCACTTAGGGCAGCGGTGCCAAAAGCAGCCGTTGACGAAGATGGCGATCTTGCGGCCGGGGAAGGCGATATCGGGTTTGCCGGGAACCTTCCATTCCAAGCGATAGCCCGTAAGACCTGCTGCCCGCAGGCGCTGGCGAACGAGCAGCTCGGGTTTGGTGTTGGCGCGCTTGTTGCCCTTCATGGACTTTTTGATGGCGGCGCGACGGCGGACCAGTTCGCGCTCGTCAGCGGAAAGGTCCGAGGTATCGATGCCGTCGAGCAGACCGGGCTTGGGACGCTTTTTGCTGCGGCGCTTAGGTGCGCGCTTGGGTTTGGCGGCGGGTTTGTCGGCTGTGTTGGGCGCGTCGTCATCGGCGGAGCTTGCCTCGAGCCGGTCTTCCTTCAGCTCAATCAGGGCATCAATGAGCCCCTTGTCGGCGGGCATCCACTCAACGGTGGCAAGCGAGGTACGCGGAATCCAGCGGATATCGAGCTGACGGTCGTGCTTCTGAGGTTCATCAGATTCATCGGCAAGCGAGCAGTAGTAGCACTCCATGGAGAGATGAAAATCGGGGTAGTCGTACTCAACGGTATAGAAATCGCGCAGGTTGGTGACTTTGACCTGCAGCTCTTCCATGAGCTCGCGGCGCACGGCGTCCTCGGGCGACTCGCCGCGCATGAGCTTGCCGCCGGGGAACTCCCAAAGTCCCTGCATGTCGCCGTAGCCGCGCTGCACGGCAAGCAGCTCATCGGATCCTTCCTTGCGAATGATCCCAGCGGCAACATGAACAGTCTTCAACAGGAGTCCTCTCTCAATATCAGCACGTGACAGGGTAGCTACTCGTACCTTACACAACGGTAAGGCAAGCGTAAGCCATATCGATGGTAGCCGACTCGTCTTCTTGCGACTATAGATGCCGTAGACTAATCGCAAGAAAGGACTCGGTATGCAAACCACGCACATGGCGACCCCGGTACTGGAGGTCGCGCATCTCGAAAAGGTATATGGAGCGCTGGGCAACGTGACCCGCGCGCTCAACGATGTCAGCTTTACCGTCAACCGCGGCGAATTCGTGGGCATCATGGGCGCCTCGGGCTCGGGCAAGTCGACGTTGCTCAACTGCGTGTCGACCATCGATAGCGCCACGAGCGGCACCATCCGCATCAACGGCCAGGACGTGACGCGTATGAAGCAGGCTAAGCTTTCGCAGTTCCGCCGCGAGGAGCTCGGCTTTATCTTCCAGGACTCCAACCTGCTCGATACGCTCACGGCACGCGAGAACATCGCCCTGCCGCTCACCATCGCCCGCACAAACTCGGCAGAGATCTCGACCCGCGTGCAGGATGTGGCAGCGCGCCTGTCCATCAGTCAGGTGCTCGACAAGTATCCCTACCAGATGTCCGGCGGTCAGCAGCAGCGCGTTGCCGCGGCTCGCGCGCTCGTCACCGACCCCACCATGATCATGGCTGACGAGCCCACCGGCGCCCTCGATTCCAAGAGCGCCCGCCTGCTGCTCGAGAGCCTGGAGGCCCTCAATCGCCGCCTGCGCGCCACCGTGCTCATGGTCACGCATGACAGCTTTGCCGCCAGCTACACGAGCCGCGTGTTGTTTATTCGCGACGGCAAGATCTTCACCGAGCTGCGCCGCGGCGACACCGACCGCCGAGAGTTTTTCGACCGCATTATGGAGGTCGTTGCCATGATGGGCGGTGAGGGCTCCGATGCTCTGTAAACTCGCTTGGGGCAACGTTCGCCGTGCCGGCCGCGACTACCTCGTCTACCTTTTGACGCTCACCCTGGGCGTCACGGTCTTCTATGCCTTTAACACCATCTCGATGCAGGTCGACATCGCCGGAATCGATGAAAAGGGCTTGGCGCAGGTTATGGGCAGCATGCTCGGCGACCTGACGTACTTTTTGGCCGGTGTCATGGCCTTTTTGATGGTGTATGCCAATAACTTCATCATGAAACGCCGCAAGAAGGAGTTTGGCCTGTACCAGGTGCTCGGCATGGGGCGTGGGCGCGTCGCCACGATCATGGCGCTCGAGACCGTGATAGTGTCGGTCGTGGCCTTTGTCGCCGGCATTGTGCTGGGTGTGGGACTCTCCCAGCTCATGACGTTCTTTACGGCCTCGCTTTTTAAGACACAGATCGCCAATTTCCACTTCTTTTTCTCGGTGCATGCGTTCAATCTGACCCTTGCCTGCATGCTCGTAATGTTTGTGCTCACGCTACTGCTGAACCTTCGCGCCGTGCGTCGTGCCAAACTCATCGAGCTTATGGGTGCCGAGCGTCGCAACGAGAGCATCAAGACACGCAACCCCTGGATCGCGATTGCCATCTTTGCCGTGGGCGCGGTGCTTGTGGGCGTGGCCTATTACCGTCTGCTACGTGATGGGTTCCCGCTAACCGCGACGGACAGCAAGCTGCAAGAGGCCATGAACCAGTTTGGTATTACGACCGCTATGGTTACCGTGGGCACCTTTGCCCTGTTCTGGGGACTCTCGGGCATGCTCATCAAGCTGCTGCAGAGCCTGCGCGGCGTGTATTGGCGCGGCCTCAACATGTTTACCGTGCGCCAGCTTGCGGCCAAGGTCAACACGGTGTGCTTTTCGATGGGCGTCATCGCGATGCTCCTGTTTTTGGCCATCACCTCGGTGACGTGTGGTATGTCAATTGCCAACGTGATGAACGAAAACCTGGAGCGCTATAACCCTGTTGATGTGTCTCAGACGTATGTCTATTACACGCCCGATACGCTCGACTACTACAAAGGGTACAAAGGGTATGTCAATCCGTCTGAGGCCGATCGCATGGTGCTGGCCGATACAACGGTCGATTTGTACCCTGCATGGCACGGTAAGGGCAAGTCGGCGGGCAACAACGACGAGACCGGCAAGAAGGTCAATATCGACGATGTTGCCGGTGAGCATGTGCAGATCGATTCGTATCTGAGTTACCCATTTGGCGGCTCGAATCCTTCGGTGACCCCAAGTGAGATGTGCAAGATCATGGGCGAAAAGCTTCCCAAGGCGTTCGGGGGTAGCAATGCCGATACGATGGGTCTGTTTGTGACGCCGGCGAGCCAGTACAACAAACTGCGTCAGATGATGGGCGAGGAGCCGGTGCACATCGGTCACGACCAGTATCTGCTCACATGTGATATGGGCGGCGAGCTGGTCGACCTGTACACCAAGTATATGGCTGGCGGCCATGCCCTTACCTTGGGCGGGCATACGCTCAAGCCCGCAACCGATAAGTCGGACGAAGATACGGCGGCCATCGCCAACTCGGCGATGGGCAGTAATCCGGGTACCGTCGTCGTTGCCGACGAGCTGTTGTCCCAACTTAATCTGCAGCCGTATTCCAGTAGCCTGCTCGTTAACTACAAACAGGGGATGGATACGACCGAGGCAGACGAGAGCATTAAAAACACTGTGCTCGACAATCTGCTCGTTGACGGCAAGGAGCCGGGGTCGTGGGGAACCTTCATCACACGCTCCGAGATGTACACGCAGGCAGCGCAAATGAACGGTCTTATTAGCTACCTAGCCATCTACATCGGCTTTGTATTGGTCGTTGCATGCGCGGCGATTCTGTCGATCCAGCAACTCTCCAACGTGGCCGACGGCAGCCGCAGCTATCGTGTGCTGGCACAGATCGGCTGTGACGACCGCCAGATTCGCCATTCGGTGATGGCGCAGCAAGCGGTATTCTTCCTGTTCCCGCTGGCAGTGGGCTTGGCGCACTCCTTTGTGGCACTTAAGGTGATCATCGAGCTGGTGAGCACGTTCGGAGCTATGAGCATCGGCGGCACCGTGGGCCTCACCTGTGCAATCTTCCTGGCAGCATACGGTGGCTACTTCCTGGTGACCTACCTCATGAGTACCGGCATGGTGCGAGCCGCCATCGCCACCCGCTACAGCGAGTAACAAGCGGGCAAAATCGTCGCAAAATCAGAGGCGTATGACCGCCGCGAAGGGACCAGGGGCCCTTTCGCGGCGGTTTTTGCCAACCTGGTGCGTCTCAGATACAAGTGAGTAGACTTTTTTGAACCTGCCGAGCACATCGGGACAAATGCTCAATAAAACCGACGCTCCTATAAGTTGTCAAGAGGCAGTTTGCGGGAGCGCTCTCTCCAATTCGCACAGGAGCTCGTAATACCTCCTCTCCAGTTTCGTCGACCGCCGTTTCCCCC
>CABUVH010000003.1 GCA_902494935.1 uncultured Collinsella sp. | reverse complement strand
TCTTCAATGACCTGCGAGCCACGCCGGACAGCAGACCGCCACATGTAATAGCCCACCAGCTGAACCATGTAGGGATGCCCCATGCTCTTGCGCGCCGCGAGGTCTGCCGTCTCCACATCAACGTAAAGACCAGCGTCTTTGACCGTCTGGATATACGAATCGCGCACTTTGGGCAAAGAAATCGCCCCCAGCGTACGCTGCTGAGCACGCCGCAAAAACGTCACGCTCGGCTCTTCGAGCAAGTCATCAACCATACTGGGTAAGCCGGCGAACACCAGCGCAAGACCGCGCTGGTCGCTATCGGACAAGCCCGTAGCATCTTGATCTCCGGGCACTTGCTGATAGAGAACGGCAAGAGCCGCCAGTTCCTCGATAGACGCAGATTGGGCCTCGTCAATCGCAAACAGTAAGCCCTTTCCCGGCCCGAGTTTCTTGAGGCGCTCGTTGACCAGCCCTCGCAACGTTTCGCCCTTTGCTCGCGCCGCCTCGACCGACATCCGGCCAAACGACGGCCCAAACTCCATTGACGTCACAACGGGTTTATTCGAGCGAAGCGCGTCGGCCAAGCGGTCGCATAAGCCAAGCGAGGCGGAATCGGAGACAACCGCCCATCCGCGCTCGTTGGCGAGACGTTGCAGTTCCCGCAGGAGAACCGTCTTGCCACAGCCGCGGTTTCCCGTAATGAGCATGAGCCTACCCGGCGCTCCGGCGCCGTTATCGAGTCCTTCCTCGAAATCTTCGATGACCGACTCGCGGCCGATGAGTATCGGAGGCCGCTTGCCAGCCGTGGGCTTAAAGGGATTTGGATTCATGTCGGCCTCCTCGGATTGGCAAACCCCGGTAATAGTTATACCAACTTGTACCGAGTTATACCAATAGCATATGACAAAGGGGCTGTCCCTTTGTTACATGTGGCCGAAAAACTCCGCGTCTGCTGCTCGCCAGGGGCGAAAGGTGGCGGGATCGACCTTTACGTGCGCTGCGGCGGGGACGTCGCACCATTTGACCGTGTAACCGGCGCCGTGAGAGCAAAAGACCGAATCGGGCGTGTTGGGCAGATCGGCCTCTGGCTCATAGGCGGCAGTCTCGATGACGCGCTCGGCATCATGACAAGCCGCATAGCCGGCGAACTCCAGGTACAGATGTCCGCGACCGCTCGTGTAGGCAGCCACCTCCAGCGCGTAATCCTGCACCTCAGATGCCGGCACGCGACCCACAAGCTTCGCCCGGTCCCCCGCCATCGCCGGCGGCTCGTACTCGGCACCCATGCGCGTGGCATCCGAGAGCGCCCGGCCCACGCACTCCCCCGGCACCTCGAGCTCAAAGCGATACCACGGCTCCAGCAGCACCGCCGCGCCGGCCTCACGCGCCTGCATGAGCCCCTGGCGAATCGCGCGGTACGTGGCCTGGCGAAAGTCGCCGCCCTCGGTGTGTTTGGCATGCGCGCGGCCGCCCGTGAGCGTAATGCGCACATCGGCGATGGGCGAGCCGGTCAGCACACCCAGGTGATCGCGCTCCATGGCGTTGGTGAGCGCCAGACGTTGCCAGTTAAGATCGAGCTCGTCGGTCGAGGTCACGGTGCCAAACTGCACGCCCGAACCCGCTGGCAACGGCTCCAGACGCAGATGCACCTCGGCATAGTGGCGCAGTGGCTCAAAGTGGCCCACGCCCTCGACCGGCTGCGAAATGGTCTCCTTATAGAGGATGCCGCCGGGCTCAAACTCGACCGCAAGGCCAAAACGATCGGCCAGCACGCGCTGCACGACCTCGAGCTGCACCGCTCCCATGAGCTGCAGATGTATTTGTTCAAGATGCGTGTTCCAGCTTACGCCGAGCATGGGATCTTCGTCCGCTAACTCAGTCAATGCCTTGAACACCGTATGGACATCGTGTTCGCCCGGAAGCACCGTATAGGTGAGGACCGGCGCAATGACGGGCGCATCGCTCGCAGGTTCCGCGCCCAGGGCGTCCCCTGGGCGAACGTGCGCAAGACCCGTCACGGCACAAATACCGCCAGCAGCAACTTCTTGGGCAAGCTCATACTTTTCGCCGTTATAGATGCGTACCTGATCGACCTTCTGCTCCCATGCCTCGGCACCGGAACGTCCACCAATCATCTGTTTTGCGTGCAGCGTGCCGCCGGTCACTTTAACCCATGCCAAGCGCTCGCCGCGAACACCTTGGCTGACACGATAGACGCGCGCGGCAAACTCCGGGAGCCATGTCTGTTCACGCATCAGCGCACATATGCCATCCAGCAGCTCGTCCACGCCTTGATCCCTGAGCGCCGAGCCGGCAAAACAGGGAAAGAGCTTGCGCTCGGCAACCATGCGCGACAGCGTTGCGACAGAAAGCTCACCCGCCTCAAGAAACTCCTCGAGCGCTTCTTCGTCTAACGCGGCAGCGTCTTCCTGAACGCCACCACCCGTCAGCAGTTCGTTGGCATCCAGGCAGCCCTCGGAAAGACGTTGCCCAAGTTGTGCCAGCAAAACATCGCGGCCGGGATTCTCCAAATCGATTTTGTTGATATAGATGAACGTCGGGATGTCATAGCGTGCAAGCAGGCGCCACAGGGTTTCGGTGTGCCCCTGCACGCCGTCGTTGGCGCCCACAACTAAAATCGCGTAGTCCAGCGCGCGCAATGTGCGCTCCGCCTCGGCCGAAAAATCGACATGCCCCGGTGCATCCACGAGCATGACGTGGGTATCGCCATGGTCGAGTACGGCCTGCGACGAGAAAATCGTGATGCCGCGCTCGCGCTCGATCGCGTCAGTGTCCAGATGCGAATCACCATCGTCCACGCGGCCGCGCTTGCGAATGCGACCCGCGTTGAACAGCATGGCCTCGGCCAGCGTGGTCTTGCCGGCATCGACATGCGCCAAGATTCCAACGACCGCTTGCTTCGACATGGCTCTCCTCTTATTGCAAACCCATCGCACGCGGCAACGGGCGTCCTCGTTCCACACTGGATGATACAATTTACGGGCCGGCGGGCGAAGCGGGCCCTATCCCCCGACCGAGCTCATCGCCCCGCGTTGCCGCGCGGCGATTTTCGTAGGTTCGCGCCTTGCGAAAGCCGGCACCTCCTCTTTTTGTCTGCCCGGGCTCATCTGGGGCGATAACAACGCGAGCCCCACAACAACGCGTTTTACCAAAAATGGCCCCACTCGGGGCCATTTTCATTTCGGTGAAACGCTGGTATGTGACTCGGCCTTTATGCCTCGCGCAGCCAATCAAACGCGACGCGCGGCGTACCGTCCGACACATATACGATACCGGCGCGCTTAAACCCGGCCTTGGCGATGGCTCCCTGCATGGGCAGGTTGTCCTGATGCGTGTCGATGCGCAGGTGATCGGCACGCTCCTTGGCAAAGGCAAACATCGCAGCCGCGACACCGTGCACGGTGCCATCGGACGCCACACGGTGCAGCACGGCGTACGGAGTGTCGCTACGCCATTGGCCATCCTCAATTACGTCATAGCACTCGTCTGGGCCCGGCAAAAAGGCAAACGTCGCCACCACGTGGCCGTCGACTTCGCACACATAGCTGCCACCGGCGGCGATATCGGCAGCCAGCTGCTCGACAGAAGGCGTGCCCTCGGGCCACTGCGTGGCGTTGCCATGCGCGCGCGTAAAGGCGCGGGCCGCGTCATAGATAGCAATGACGGCGGGAATGTCGGTATCGAGGGTTTTTCTGATCATCACGCGGCGACCTCACGTTTATTGGTATCACTTTGATTGAGCAATGATACCAACGTTTGGAGAAGGGCGCGAAGCAGATGGGAAGCAAAAAGCGGGCCGCCTGGTCAAAGGCAAAATGCGAGTTTTTGGGCGCTGCTACCGGCGGCGATATGAGCGACCTGTTTGCGCGCGAGGACGAGCGCCGCGACGCCCTAGACGCCGAGCGCGATGAAGCCTGGCGTTACAAGTCGTGCGAACGCAAAAACCGTTACGACACACGCGCCGAGGCCGAGGCAGTTATGGCCGACTGCGAAAACCGCGGGCGGCGTGGTTTGGCCTGCTACAAATGTGAATACTGCGGCGGCTGGCACCTGACGTCGCACCCTTGGAAATAGGGACCGCATCGGCACGGCACTAGCGATGCCCCGGTAATCGCACGCAAGCTACGGGCGCGGCGGCACCAAAACATCGTAACGAACGGCCTTGCCCGCAAGTTGATAGCTCGGCTTAACGCCGGCAAGCAGCGGGCCCTTCACCGGCCGCTTGATAACGACCTTGCGCGGGTGCACCGCAAGCGCGGCTTCGACCAGCGTCTCCTCATCGGTACATGGCCGTTCCAGATGGTGCAAGAGTTGGAACTTCTTTTTGACCGCCGCACTTTTGGTGCGCTCGGGAAACATGGGGTCCAGATACACCACGTCGGGAGCCGCGAGCTCGCCCTGCTCGATCAGCTCAGCTGTATGGCGAAGGCCGGCAATGCTGTCCTCGCCCGCATGAAGGCGCATGCGAGCCACGGCAGCCGCAAGCGCCGGATCATCTGCCGCGCGCTCCAGGGCATCCTTGAGGAGCGCCGCGATCACGCAATCCTGCTCATACAGATCGACGGTAAAGCCCGCGGCCGCCAGCAGCAGCGAATCCTCGCCAAAGCCCGCCGTAGCGTCAATCGCCCATGGCCGCTCGATGCCTTTTGCGCGCGCAGCCTTTACCAGCAACTCTTGTTGCAGACGGCCCTGTTTAAGCCGCGGAAGCATGCGGGTGAAATCGGCGCGCAGCTCCATCGTGCCGTCGGTGAGCGTGAGGCCCTCGGACTTCCCGATCAGCTCAAGCCCCGCGGCCCGAGCAACAGAAAAGGGATCGACGACGCCCATGGGTACTCCTTAACAAGCAAAACGAATACGTGAGCGCCGTTCATGCCAGCACCCAACCGTCCGCTATTGTCCCACATGTGACATGGCCCACAGCATCCCAATGCAAAGCACCGCCATCAATCCCGTGCACACGGCAGCGATCACAGAATCACCCATGCGCCTTCCCAACGACCGCGGCTCACGCACTTGCCCTGCTCCGTACATCATGACTCCTCCTTGAGACCAGCTCCTTGTTACGGCCTCATCATCGCAGCGCCGCACATGGGCTGCCATCGATTTGGCTTACGTCCAGCTTTCCTTTTTGAAAGGTTGGGGTGGGCTGCGCGGGGTCAAAGCGCTTTCAGGCGCATGCATCGCCGCGTTGAACTACAATGTGCTTCACCATATGTGCAGCACATGGGGTACGTCAGATTGACGTACTCGTATCGAAAGGACCAGCCATGAGTTCCGCTCGCAAGACTCTCAAAATCCTTGCCCTCGTCTACTTTGTTTTGGGCATCGCCAGCCTCGTCATCGCCGGCGTCGGCATCGCGACCGGCAACCTCGATTCCACGTACGGGTCGAACGCTATGCTCGCCGCGGTCGTGCTGGTCGCCAAGGGCCTCATCGATCTCGCCGCGGGCGTTGCGGGCATCAAGGGCGCCAACAAGCCTTCGCAGGTGGATGGTGCGTTTAAGCTCGGCATCGTTGCCGCAATCGCCACGATTGCGCAGGCCGCGCTCACGCTTCCCGCGCTCGGCGGCAGCTCCGTCAATATCGTCGCCTTTGTCATCGTGGTCTACGACCTGTTCTTTGTTCAGCAGGCACACGCCGTTAAGGCCGAGAACAAGGACCGCCTGTAAGCGCTCGCTTCTCATAACCTCTGCAGCCAAGCAACTAAAAAGGGCCAATCGCGCATCTCCGCGGTCGGCCCTTTACGTTTGCCCAGATAAAACCTGCCACAATAAATCTGTCCCTTTTTGGCAGGTTGTTAGCTGTGGCGGTACTCGGCGATGATAAAGTCGATATCGGTCTGGAGCGTGTCCAAGTTTGCCAGGCGCTCTTTGTCGGCAGGGCGCGTGCGATAGTAGTACGGCGTCATCTGGAACACCGCCTCGATGTCGGCCTGGGTCTGGAGCGTAATATTCGCAGATACCCGCTGCGTTCCGACCAACTCGAGCTCGGTAGTCTTCGGCAGCTTCTCGTCGTTGAGGTACGGCGTATCGTAGAGCACTTCCTTAAGCCCAAACAGATGACGGGCGCCCGGCACCACGGTGTAGAGCGAGCCCTCCGGCGCCAGCACGCGGGCAAACTCGCGCTCGTTAAAGGGAGCGAAGAGCTCGGTCACCATATCGAAGGTGCCATCGGCCACGGGGATGTCCTTCATGTTGGCCACGAAGTAGGTCGCATCGCCGCGCTTGGCGGCCAGGCGCACCATCTCTTTGCCCAGGTCGAAACCGTAAGCATCCACGCCCGGCACCGCGCCCATGGCGCTGGTGTAATAGCCCTCGCCGCAGCAAATATCGAGCAGCGTCATGGGACCACTCGTAGACGCAGCACGCCCAGACACCTGCTTGCGCACCAGCTCGACCATCGCATCGCGCAACGGCGCGTAGTATCCACGGTTCAGAAAGTCACGACGGCTGCGCGCCTGTGACTTGGGATCGCCCATGGAGTCGCCGCTCTTGGACGAGCGCAATAGATATAGATAGCCCTCGCGCGCACGGTCAAACCGGTGTCCGCCCGCGCAAGCAGCACCGCGCTCATTGTCCGCCAACGGCTCATGGCAAACGGGACACAACAACATGGCAACTCCTTAGCGCGAACAACACAACGTCCACCATTGTCGCACGCCTTCCCCATCTAGTCATTGAGGGCGTTCTTGAATGAGTAATCGTTTTAGAACGTCCCCAATGACTAGTCGATTAGGAGTATCATCGTCTGCGCAAATAAGCACAAAAGAGCATGTTAGAGATTGAGAGCGTATGGCTGACACCGTATCTAAGCACATTGACATGACCACCGGATCGCTGTGGCGCAATGTTCCCCTGTTCGCCTTCCCTGTGGCCGCCACGAGCATCTTGGAGCAACTGTCGAACCTCATCGCCACGGTCATCATCGGTAACTTCTCGGGCGACCAGGGAACCCTCGCCATGGCGGCGGTCGGCTCCAATGTTCCGCTTACCAGTCTTATGCTCAACCTGTTTATTGGCATGTCGCTTGGCTCCAACGTGGTCATCGCCAACGCTATCGGCCGCAACGATCAGAACATGGTCAAACGCGCCGTCCATACCTCGATTTTAATGGCGCTCGTGGGCTTTGTCGTCATCGCACTGGGCGAGATCTTTGCCGAGCCCATGCTCGCCGCGCTCAACGTTCCCGCCGAAACCATGCCGCTCGCTTCGCTCTACCTACGCGTCTTTTTGCTCAGCATGCCCTCGATCTTGCTTTACAACTTTGAGGCCGCGATCTTCCGCTCCGTCGGCATCACCCGCATGCCGCTGCAGGCGCTTGCCGTGTCCACCGTCCTCAACATTGGCCTGGACCTCATCTTTGTCCCCGTACTCCACTGGGGCGTCGCGGGCGTCGCCATCGCCACCGCCATCGCCTACACCGTCAGCGCCGCTACGCTCTTTATCCGCCTGCTCAAGACCGACTCCGTCGTCCGCGTCACCCCGCGCGACCTGGCTATCGACCCCGTCGCCCTCAAGCGCATCGTCAAGATCGGCCTGCCCGCCGGCATCCAGAGCGCCGTCTTTGCCGTCGCCAACATCATCATCCAGTCTGCTATCAACAGCCTGGGCACCGAGGTCATGGCGGCATCGAGCGCCGCTATGAGCTTGGAGTACGTATGCTACAACCTGCTCAACAGCTTTAGCCAGGCGTGCACCACCTTTGTGGGACAAAACCACGGTGCCCGCCAGATCGACCGCTGCACCAAAACGCTTAAGGTCTGCCTGGTCGAAGGCGGTATCGTTGCACTCACCACGATCATCGTTATTGTCGGCCTGGGGCGCGAGATCTTGTCGCTCTTTAACAGCGATCCCAACATCGTCTCGATCGGCTATATCCGCGTATGTTCGATCTTCCCGGCGTACGCCTTTAGCATGTTCTACGAAAACATGTCCGGCTACCTGCGCGGCTTTGGCATCTCGCTCACGCCCGCCCTCATCACCATGATCTGCGTCTGCGGCATCCGCTTCTATTGGGTGTTCTGCGTGTTCCCACACTTCCGCACCTTTGCGAACATCATGATGGTCTACCCCATCAGCCTGGGCACCACGGCGTTCTTTATGGTCGTGGCGGTACTACTTTGCCACCCGGCACGCACCTATCGCGCCACCCAAGCCAAAGCGACAGCCCGCTAAACACCGCACTCAACGCCACGCCAGTCATTAATTGACAATATGCGAGCTCATATAGTCGATAAAGCGCCTCGTGGCGATAGGCATGGTGTCCCAGCTGCGCCAGGCGGCCACCACGTCGCGCGAGGGGGCATGCACGATGGGTCGCACACGAATATCGGCTCGCATGCCCTCCACAGTACGACGGTAGAGCATGCTCACGCCTAGGCCCTCCTCCACCATCGCCATGATGGTGTAGTCGTCAGTCACCTCACTCGTCACGTGCGGCGACAGCCCATGTGTCGCAAATGCATCGAGCACCAGGCTCTGTTCGCCCTCATCCAGCAGCACAAAGGGCTCGGACGCCAGGTCGGCGAGCGTCACCTTTTCCTTTGCCGCCAGCGGATGCGCAGCCGGCAGCAGCGCCACCAACTCGTCGTGATAGACCACACGCTTCTCGAGGCCTGCGGTAAACCCGCGCGCCGTAAAGCAAAAATCCACCACGCCGTCGTGCACCCACTGAGCGTTGCGCGTGTAATCGCCCTGCTTGAGGGTAAAGCGTACGCCCGGGTGCAGCGTACCAAAGTCGCGGATCACACGCGGCAGCACGGTACGGCTCACGTTGGTAAACGTCGCGATGCGAATATCGGTCGACGAAAGCCCCAGCAGCTCCTGGCGCTTGCCCTCGAGCTCGGCCTCGGCGGTCACAATCTGGCGCAGGTACGGCAGATATTGTTTACCGTCGCGCGTAAGCGAAACGCCCTGCTTACCGCGCTCGATAAGCGTGGTACCTAGCTCGCGCTCGAGCGCCTTGACGGCCTGGCTCACCGCACTTTGCGTATAGCCCAGCTCGTCCGCCGCGCCCTTAAGACTGCCGCGATCGACCACCATACAAACAATCTGATACCGCGATGCCATCGTGCCTCCACTTCAATGCAGCTGTAAAACGTTTTGCCAGGGCTTTTTCTGCAAACATTAGCATTTCTTAATCATACTGAAGATACATTCGCTTTACTACATCCACATCTGGGAGCAGAATCCTTTTTACGAAACCGTTCTGCAACAAAGGGAGCCCCATGGATCGCAAAAAAGCAATCGCGCTCTCATTTTCCGTTCCCGTCGCATGGGGCTTTTCGTACCCCCTTATGAAGATCGGCATGGACAGCATGAACGCCACGAGCATCGTTGCGCTGCGCTGCATCATCGCCTTTGCGGCCTGCCTGCTGCTCTTCCACAAGCACACGTTGCGCATCAACCGCGACCTTATGGTCCGCGCCGCCATCATCGGCGCCATTATGGCAACCGAGCTCACCTGCATGTGTCTGGGCTCCAGCCTCACCTCTGCCTCCACTGCCGGCTTTTTGCAGAGCCTGACGGTCGTGATCGTGCCGTTTGCCAACGCCGCCCTGCTGCGTCGCGCCCCCGAGCGCAAAGTGCTCGTCGGCACCGCCATCGTCACCTGCGGCATGCTGCTGCTCTCGGGCGCCGACTTTACCAGCCTGAATCCCGGCGCAATCATCATGCTGCTCTCGGCTTTTATCTATGCCAGCCACATTATCGTGGCCAAGCGCTTTGTCGAGGAAGTCGATCCGCTTGCTCTGGGCGTTTGGCAGCTGGGCTTCGGCGGCTTATTCTCGGGTATCGCCGCATTCACCTTTGGCGGTTTCACGCTTCCCGGCACGCCTAGCGAAATTGTCGTTGTCGTCGCGCTCGCACTCATCTGCTCTGCCTATGGCTTTATCACCCAAACGCTCGTGCAGCCCCACGTGCCTGCCGAGACCACCGGCTTCGCCTTCTCGCTCGAGCCGGTATGCTCCGCCGTCTTCTCGTTCTTCCTGGTCGGCGAGGTCCTGAGCCCCATCGCCTTCTTTGGCGCCGCCCTCATCCTCACCGGCGTCATGGTGGCAACCGTCGAACTTCCGCACCTTCGCGCACATGGACAGGCTCGCATGGCAGGAGCGCCCGAGCACGTCTCGTAGACCCCACTCCTCATACAGCCGTGGCATAAAGGCAACCGGTGCGCCTTTACAATAGATGTCAAAAGAGCATCTGACGTAAAGGAGCCCCATGGACGCCGCGACCCGCGACCGCAACATAGCAACTTGGTTGGGCGATGCGCCGCAGCCGGTACGTGACACTACGAACCAGCTGCTCGAGCGCATCGCCCTTTTGCGTGCCGAGCAAACCATCTACCCGGCACAAGACGACATCCTCAATGCCCTCGCCTACACGCCGGCCGACCAGGTCAAGGTTGTCATCTTGGGTCAAGACCCCTATCACGGACCCAACCAGGCAATGGGGCTGTCGTTCTCGGTCCCCGCAACGCAAACCAAGTTGCCGCCGAGCCTGCGCAACATCTATAAGGAGCTCAAAGCCGATCTGGGCTGCCCCATTCCCGCCACGGGAGACCTAACCCCATGGGCACAACAGGGCGTCCTGCTCCTCAACACTACGCTCACCGTGCGCGAGCATGCCGCGAACTCGCACGCCAAGCTGGGCTGGAGCACGCTCACCGACTACGTTATCGAACGCTGCTGCCAGCTGCCCCAGCCGGTAGTCTTTTTGGCATGGGGCCGCTTTGCCCAGCAGATGGTCGAAGGCAAGCTCGCCGCAATCGGCGCGGGCAAGGCAACCGGCAAGTTCTGCCTGGCCTCTACGCACCCCTCGCCGCTTTCGGCCAACCGTGCCACGGCAGAACTCCCCGCTTTTATGGGGTCGCGCCCCTTCTCCGCTGCCAATCGGCTACTCGAACAGCACGGCTCGATCCCCGTCAACTGGACTTGCCTCAGCTAAAAATCGATACATCAAAAACGCGCCCGACGGCTTTCCATCGGGCGCGTTTCCTATTCGGGCCAAATAAATTGTGTGCGGCCGGCCTCGCCGCCATCGATCAGCAGGCTCTGCCCGGTCATAAACCGGTTGGTCACGCCCACAAAGTAGATCCACTCGGCGATCTCTTGGGCGGTGGCCCAGCGTTTAAGCGGCGTGAGCTCCATAATCTGGTTCCACAGGTGTTCGTCTTCCATCACGCAACGGTTGAGCGGCGTGATAACGCCGCCCGGGTCCACACTGTTGGCGATGGCCTGCGGCGCCAGGCGGTTTGCAAGGTTCTTGGTGTAGGCGATAACGCCGCCCTTGCTGGCAGCATAGGCGGGAAACTCCGATCCCGTATGTCCGCTCGCCGACCCCACATTGACCACGGATTCGATAGCCGGCGCCGGCTTGGCGGCAAGCCCCTCCCCCACAAAGGCGTAGCGCTCGGTCACGTTGATGGTGCCACACAGGTTGGCGGCGATGTCGTCAGCCGAATCCTGCACACCGGCAACGTTCACGATTACCTGGGGTTCAAGGTCGTCCGGAAACGCGTCCGGCTTGCGGACATCAACGATCAGATGGCGGTAGCGCTCGTGTTCGATCGCCGCCGGCAGCAGATCAAAGCCCACGACCTCGTGGCCCTCGTCCAAAAAGCGCTGCACGCACGCGGCTCCGATACCGCCCGAAGCGCCCGTGATCAAAACCCGCATACTTGCTCCTTAGGCGGTTGCGTGGCGCTCGAGATACTCGGAGCCCACATTCTCGCGCTCCCAGCCGCGCACGACCTTGTAGCCCACGGGACTCAGGAAGACCTCGCACAGCAGCTCGGCGACGGCACCCGTCAGCGAGCACATAAGGACCTGCACCCAGGTCCAACCAAAGAACGTGTGGCTCACCACAATGGCAAAGACCAAGTTGTCGATAAACTGGCCAACACCCGTGGACACATAGGAGCGGAAGGCAAAGCTCGCAAAGTTATTCTTTTTGAGCATACGGCCAAGCGACTGGTTGAGCGTGGAGTTAACCACGGCAGAAACGAGCATTGCCAGCGAAGAGCCCAGCACCACGTACCAGGTGCCGCCGATGGTGGCGTTAAGGGCGCTGTTGACCTCGATCATACCCGTGTCGTAGTAAGCGCCCCACATGCCGGGCGTGAGCGAGCATGCCCAAAAGCACAGGCTCACGGCCAGGTTGACCAGCAGCGCGAGGATAGAGATTTTGATGGATGCCTTGGCGCCAAAGCGCTTGCAGATCATGTCCTGGCACAAAAACGAAACCCAGCTCACCACAAAGCCACAGTCGAGCGCCAGATACGGTAGGCTGATGAGTTCTTTGTTGGCCAGCAGGTTCATCATGATGACGCTCACGAAAAACAGCGAAACCGTTGCCGCGGGAATGCTCCGCAACAGGACCTTGTAGTCCTCCATGACCTTCTTGATCATTATGTACTCCTTTGGTTTTAGGTTTAACGAGCAGGATATCGGACCCGAACTGCTCGGACGCCCCGGTCTTGAGACGACGGTGGGTATGATAGCCGCTCACACGGCATCAGGCAAGCAAACGGCGCGGCAGCCCCGCAGGGCCACCGCGCCGATGCGTTAAAAGGCCACGTTGCCAAACTCCGACAGGATAAGGTCGGGGTTGTGGTCGGTTGCCCAATCCACGTTCCACGGGCTCGTGAACAACAGCAGCTTACCGCCGCGCATGTCCTCGACGCGCAACGTGTCGCGCGTGAGCGAAAGGCCCGGGATATCGATGGTGTCGGGGTCGTTCTGGATCCAGCGGATGTCCGTATAGGGCAGCGGCTGGCGACGAACCTCAACACGGTACTCAGCCTTGAGGCGGCGCTCGAGCACCTCAAACTGCAGCACGCCGACCACGCCCACGATGACGCTCTCCATGCCGGCGCCCAGCTCGCGGAAGATCTGGATGGCGCCCTCCTGGGCAAGCTCCTCCATACCCTTGACGAACTGCTTGCGCTTGAGCGTATCGACCTGCGTAATGCGAGCGAACATCTCGGGGGCAAACGTCGGGATCTGCGGATACTGCACGTGGCGCTTGCCGGAGCACACGGTGTCGCCGATGCTAAAGATACCCGGGTCGAACAGGCCCACGATATCGCCCGCGTACGCCTCGTCCACGATGGCGCGATCGTCGGCCATCATCGACGTGCCCGTGGCAAGCTTGAGCTTGCGGTTGCCCTGCACGTGGAAGGCGTCCATGCCGCGCTCGAACTTGCCCGAGCAAATGCGCACGAAGGCGATGCGGTCACGGTGGTTCTTGTCCATGTTTGCCTGGATCTTAAACACAAAACCGCTAAAGTCATCGCGGCAGGGATCGACCGGCTCGCTGGTGAGCGTATCGGTATAGGCGCGCGGCGTCGGAGCCAGGCGCAGGAACTCCTTCAGGAAGGGCTCAACGCCAAAGTTGGTAAGTGCCGAGCCAAAGAACGCCGGGCTCAGCTTGCCGCAGGCCACAGCATCCAAGTCGAGCTCATCGCCGGCGCCATCGAGCAGCTCGATGTCGTCCATCAGGTTCTTATGGTTTTCCTCGCCAATAAGCTCATCCATGGAAGGATCGCCCAACTCGGCCTCGACCTCGGCGACCTTCTTGGTGGCGTTGGCGTGGCCGTCGCCCTCAAAGGCGATAACGCGACGGGTCTGACGATCGAACACGCCGCGGAAGTTGCGGCCGCTGCCGATCGGCCAATTCATAGGATACGTATTGATGCCCAGGACGTTCTCGATCTCTTCCATGAGCTCAAACGGATCGCGAGCCTCGTGGTCGAGCTTGTTCACAAAGGTGAAGATGGGAATGTGGCGCAGCGTACAGACCTTAAAGAGCTTTTTGGTCTGGGCCTCGACGCCCTTGGCGCCGTCGATGACCATAACAGCAGCGTCGGCGGCCATAAGGGTACGGTAGGTATCCTCCGAGAAGTCCTGGTGGCCGGGGGTATCGAGGATGTTGACGCAGGCGCCGTTATAGGTGAACTGCAGCACCGAGGAGGTGACGGAGATGCCGCGCTCCTTCTCGATGTCCATCCAGTCGGAGACGGCGTGCTTCGAGCTTGCCTTTCCCTTGACCGAGCCGGCGGTCTGGATGCTGCCGGTATAGAGCAGCAGCTTCTCGGTAAGCGTGGTCTTACCGGCGTCCGGGTGGCTGATGATCGCGAATGTGCGGCGCGACGAGATTTCATCCGACAGGCTTGCCATGCGGATCCTTTCTTGCATTGAGTGCATTACGTCGATGTAACCGTACTATTGTAGCCGCGAAATCTCGCTCTAGGGCGCCTATCAGGACAAATTCATCAGTCAGAACGTGAACGGCTAGTTATCGAAAGTATTCTGCAGCAGACTGTCTCAATCTGTAACAGCAGGCGACTCAAAACGGACCCAGATGTTACAGATTGAGACAAACGAACTTGTCCGCCGGCACAATCTCAATCTGTAACACCTGACCGCCCAAATTGGGTCTAGCTGTTACAAATCGAGATAAACGGAAAGGCAGGCAGCCAATGTCTCGTTCTGTAACATCTAGCCGCGCAAATCGACTCTTACTGTTACAGATTGAGACAAATAGGCAGGCGGGAAAATAACATCTCAATCTGTAACAGCTGGCGACCAAAAACGGACCCAGATGTTACAGATTGAGATTGTTTTGGAGCAAGCGCGGCGCCGATGGTCTATTCCACATTTAGCTCTTGCATAACTGTGCATAGTGTATATATACTGTGCTTACCGGTTATATACACGTGTAGCCCAACAGCTAAGGAGCCGCTGTGGACATCATCCTATCCAATTCGAGCGACAAGCCCATCTACGAGCAGATAGCCTCGCAAGTCAAAGCTCAGATCCTATCGGGCGCACTCGCTGCGGGAGCCAAACTCCCCAGTATCCGTGCGCTTGCCAGCGACCTGAGTGTGAGCGTTATCACCACCAAGCGCGCCTACGCCGACTTGGAGCAGCTCGGGTTTATCTGCACCGTGCAGGGCAAGGGGTGCTTTGTCGCTGAGGGCAACCAAGAACTCTTACGCGAAAGCCAGCTCTGCCATATCGAAGAGCTACTTGCAAAAGCGGCGAGCCAAGCCGAAACCCTGGGCGTCACACGCGACAAGCTGCACGAAATGCTTGACCTGGTAGCTCCCGAAACCATGCAGTAGCCATCTGCAAGAAAGGCTATACCATGCAAAACTTGTTAGAACTCAAAGGTGTCTCACGCCGCGTGAGCGAACGTTTTTCGCTGCGTGATGTCACGCTCGCCGTGGAGCCCGGCCAGATCGTTGGCTTTGTGGGCGCTAACGGTGCCGGCAAGACAACGACCATTCGCGCCGCGCTCGGGCTTATCAAGCTCGATGCCGGCGAGGTGCGCCTGTTTGGGCAGCGCTGTGGCACCGACGCGCCCGATGAGACACAGCGCTGCCTGCGCTCCCGCGTCGGTCTCGTCCTGGACACATGCCCCTTCCCTTCAACGCTCAAGGTGGGCCAAATCGAGGCACTCGTAGGCCAGGCGTACCCCACGTGGGACCGCAAAGCGTTCGCCGGATTCATCGACCGATTTGGCCTCGATCCCAAGACAAAGGTCAAGGACCTCTCCCGCGGCATGGGCATGAAACTGCAGCTTGCCTGCGCACTCAGCCATAAGGCCAAGCTGCTCGTTTTGGACGAAGCCACCGCGGGCCTCGATCCCATGGCACGCGAGGAACTGCTCGACGAGCTGCTTGCCTTTGTCGCCGACGGCCAGCACAGCGTATTACTCTCGAGCCACATTACGTCCGACCTCGATCGCACCGCTGATCGCGTCATCTGCATCGATAATGGCTCGATTATTTTTGACCTGCCGCGCGAGGACATTACCGACCGTGCCGGCATCGCCCACTGCACCCAAGCACAGGCCGCCGAGCTTATGGCTTGCGTCGAAGGCGCCCGTGCCGTCCACCACGCCTATAGCGTGGACGTGCTCGTGCCCAACCGTTGCGAAACGCTCGAGGCCTTCCCCGAGATTCCCTGCGATCGGGCAACCATTGATGACTACCTGCGCCTCACGCTGAAAGGGGCTTCGAAATGAAACGCGCCTTTATGTCCGAGCTCGCCATCGCTCGCTCGCTTATTCCGAGCACTGCAGGCGTCGGCCTGTTCATCTTCGTCGTGCTGACGCTCGCCAACGCGTCGGATGGCGATTCCGGTATGAGCGCCGGCGCCTGCGCCGTCAGTGCCATGTCACCCATCATATTCATGAACTCACTGGCCGGTTTCGACAATCAAAACGGTTGGGAGCGCTATCGCGCAACGCTGCCTCTTTCTCGTAAAGACATCATCTGCGCACGCTACCTGAGCATCATTGTCTTTTCGGCTGTCATGGCGTGCGCCGCCGCGCTTCTGAGCGTCGTCTCCTTCCCGCTCTTCAACAGCGCGGGTATTCCGTTGACGGGACAGATCGTCTTTGAGATTGCAATAGCCTCGGCAGCATCGATGCTCATCTCCCTCATGATGGTGTTTTTGGCACAGCCGCTGTTCTTTCGATTTGGACACATGGAGGCGCTGCGCCTATCCGTTGGCCTGTTTGCCCTGCTCTGGTGCCTTGCCATTGCCACGTTGAGTTCCTCCAACCCCATCAGCAACTGGCTCATGTCGATTGCCGGGGCGAATCCCGATCCCACCGTCCTTGGCTGTCTGTGTGCAGGAACTGCAGTACTGGCGCTCGCACTATGTGTAATCAGCTGCGCTGTCAGCACCAAGGTTTATCGAGCACGCGATCTGTAATCGACGGCTAAAAAAGCTTAGGTGGTACCCCGCTTATTTTTTCAATGTAACGAGGCGGCATAGCGTCACCACCGCCCTTCACAGCAGGCCGTCTAGTTCTTGGCAACCAAAAAGACACCGTCAGCATATCGAAGGTGAATACTTTTCCGCGAAGTGAACGAGTAAAAACAGTGCCCTGTATCATCGACATTTTTAAGGACTCAATTCCTGCGGTTTTTGTCTAAGAATCCTGCAGTTTTGTTCGAAAAAAGTGCGCATGTTCCAGGGGTCCAGATTTACTCGTTCACTTCGCGGAAAACCATTCACCTTCGATTCGAGCCTTAACCAAATGCCCTCTCGAACTATGGCCCCTGTCTCACCACAGCGATATCAAAGCTTCATGGCGGGACGGTATCATCGGACGAGCGCCGTAAATCTGGCGCGGTCGTTCTTTGGGGAGGCATTTCACCCGTGTCGTGGGTCGCAGCAGCATTTGTGTCGGCTTTCTTTGCCGGCGTCACATCTGTCCTGGCCAAATGCGGCATCAAGCAGACCGACTCCGATATCGCGACGGCCATTCGCACCTGCGTGGTGCTCGTTTTCGCCTGTGCAAAACACCATCGCCATCGTGCTGAGGAAGCTCTAAACGACAACCGCGCGAGCTCGCAAACACACGACCCCGCGCGGCTTCTTTCTTAATGACTTTTGGAACAGCGGCCCAGCAGGCGCTACATCCTCACGCCAGGTTTGGGATGCCTGTACTGACCATGGGCGGGCGTGCGCTTACCGTGCGAGATGGCAAATTTGGGACAACAGTGCAGGCAACGAAGGCAGGCTGCGCACTCCGGCTTTGTCCAGACGGGAAAGCCGTCGCGCATCTCGATCGCCGCCATGGGGCAGCGCTTGGCACACAGGCCGCAGCCGATGCAGTGATCGGCATCGACGGCAAACTTGCTCGTCTGTTGCATGCGCGGCAGCCCAATTGCGTGATACGCGCACGATGCAAACAGAGGCACGCGATGGCGCATCATGTTGCCCGTGCGGCGTGCCCGCACCGCCTCGATCACGGCATCAATCTGCGCCTCGGCAGCTCTATTGATACCCTCAACCTTTTGAGGGTCAGACAGGTCGAAAACAGGCGTCCAGGTATCGGGCATCTTGACGCTCATCGCCGCATCTAACTCGAGCCCACGCTCGTGCAGCAGATCGCGGGCGAACTTGGCCGATTGCCCGGTCGTCGAACCATATGTCGAGACATAGAACGTATAGGGGCGCTCGCCGCCCTTTGTACCGGCAACAATCGACAGGTCGGCAGTCTTCAAAAACTCGATCATCGGTGTCGGCAGACCCCAGGCATACACCGGAGCAACAAATCCCAGTTGGCGGGTACCTTCCGCCAAGGCAAGGCGAAAGGCCTCGGCATCAAAACGCTCAATCGACATAACCCTGTCGTCCGTCGCCGCCGCAATGCGACGCGCCACATGCTCGCTGTTCCCTGTCGCGCTAAAGTACAGGATCATCTCGTACCCCTGGAATTGACTCGTGAAAAACCGCGCTACTTGCGCAGCGGCTTGGGCAGTGGAATGCCGGCGGCGATAACGGCCGCGATGATCATGCAGACGATACCCTTGAGTGGGAAGCACATGAGCAGCAGGCCCACGACCATGACCGGCTGACGCATGACCGCACCCATCGTCGATGCCGTGCAGACGGCGACGCAAAAGACCGGATCTGCGCCGGTGAGGATGGCAAGGCCATAGCCCAAGCTTACGCCCGAGAAGATAACCGGGAAGAAGTGGCCGCCGCGCCAACCAAGGTTGATGAGGGCGGGCGTCAGCATGGCCTTAACAAGACCGGTCGCGATAAGCACGCCAGCGGGAATGGTCAGGTAGGTTTCCATAAGCACGTCGGCCTGAGTCTCGCCGGCAAACATGGTGTAGGGCAGGACCGTGCCGCAGATGGCGAGCGCCAGACCGGCTAGCATGGCCTTGACGACAGGACGCTCCCCTATGGCATGGGCAAGCGCTTCGCTCGCGTGCTCAGAGACAAAGTACAGCCAGCCGCAGATTGTTCCGATCAGCGACAGAGGGACGAGCCAGGTAAGCTCCAAGTTGCCCACCACGGCAGCCTCGAACCTGGGCATGCCCATGCCGCCGCCCACAAGCTGGCCAAGCAGCAGGTAGGTGCCCAGGCCGCCGGCAATCGCGATGCCGTAAACCACGGTCTTTTGCGCCTTGGGCAGCCTGATGGTGATCTCGTCGGACGCAGAGCCCTCGTCGCCGTCGGCGCTACCGGCAAGCGGTGCCACAAAGCCAAAGACGGGCGCGGTAAAGAGCGCCGTCAACGCGGCCTGGGTACCCAGCAGCGTAAGCTCCCTAAATTCGGCGCCAAAGCGGCGCATGCGGTCGCCAACCCAGCTGCACAGACCCGCGATAACGCCGGTCAGGCCGGCCTCCGGTCCAATACTTCCGCCAAACAGCAGCGGCAGCAATGCCGCGAGCGAAAGCTTGCCCAGGTTGTCGTACGGGTAGCGCCCGTCTTGCTTGACCTTGGCCATGACCTGATTGAGGTCATCGGTCTTGGTGCCTGTCATCTTTTCGTACAGACCGATTAACAGGCCGCCCAGCAGGCAGACAAAAAACGGGTACGGCAAAAAGCCAAACGGGCCGCTGGCGAGCTCGGGCGAAGCGACGCCCAGCGCGTGCGGAATCTCGGTCCACAGATAGTCGATACCGTGCTCCATCGCAAAAAAGAACAGCCAGACCGCGGCACCTGCGAACGCACCGGTCACAGCAACGCTAACTAAAAACAGCGCGCGGTTTGTGGGTTTGGCAAGGTTATCCATCGGGTCCTCCCGCGGTCAAAGTCGACATAGTTATGTTTTATTGTAGAGCGAGCGTTGCCCGAACGAGCCAACCGTCTGCGCCGCAAACGGCACCATTGGGAGCCATAGCGGGACAGGCTTAAGACTCATCCGTTGATAATCGAGACAATCTCGCGCAAATCGTCGGCAAAGTAGATGCCGTGCTGGCGCCTCGGGCTCGAAAGCCCTTTATCAATCATGTGCCCGAGCAGCGCCTTGAGGTCGTTGTAGTAACCGTCCAGGTTATACAGGATGCACGGAGCACTCAGGTGCCCCAACGACACCGCGGACATGACCTCGGCAATCTCCTCGAGCGTGCCCGTCCCACCGGGAAAGGCGATGAACGCATCGCCGAGCTCAATCATCTTGGCTTTGCGCTCGGCCATATCACTCGTCACGATGAGGTCGTCGATACCGTCATGTTGAAACTCGGCCTCGATAAAAAAGCTCGGCTCCACACCCGTCACGTGTCCGCCAGCATCGAGCACGCTATCGGCGAGCGCACCCATCAGGCCCGATTTGGACCCGCCGTATACCAACGCGTGTCCGTTGGCGCCAATCCAGTTGCCCAGCTCCTGTACCGCAGACAGAAATGCTGGGTCGTTACCGACACTGGCACCCAGATACACGGTGATATTCATATTCAGTCCCCCTCATCGTGACGCACGGCGCCCGTTCTAGCGCTGGCGTCGACGATACTCGCGCACGCGACGCGAAAGATCGGCAAGCTCGTCGCGATCGAGCTCTTCCAAATGCTCCAGATCATCCATAAAGCGCGCCATGGTGTCCTTTTGACGCATCTTGATGAGCGTATTGCAGTAGTTCACCGCCACGCCCGTGAGCATGGCGATGTAGAAGATGCTAATAACGCTCAAGACGACGGTAATGGCGCGGGCAACCGGCGTTTCGGCCGGAATGTCGCCAAAGCCGATGGTCGAGACCGTCTCAAAGCTAAACCACAGGCCATCGCCAAACGTGAGGGTCGTGGGCTCGGACAGCCAGACAGCCGTCGAGCACAGCAGGTAAAAGATAAAAAACAGACCCGTGATGCGCGCAAAGCCAGCCTGTCGCAGCACATCGGCAAGCGTCCTCAACTTGTTCATCGCGACCCCTTTTCCCAGACGCCCAATCACGTTCGCCCGGTATTGTCCCACAACCGGCAGCTAGGGACGTTCCTTTTGCGCCGGCAGAAAGGGACTGTCCCCAGCTGCCGGGCGGGAGCGTTTAGCGGTACAGCTGCCAACTGGGCAGGCTGAGCTGGTATCCTTATGCGGTAATGTCTCGATTCGTTAGGATTGCATGTGAGAGCTGCCACTGCCCTTCGTTCAGTTATATGTCGCGCCCTGACCATTGTGCTTGCCGCGCTTGCCGTGCTGAGTTCAATCGCGCCTGTTCAGGCTTTTGCCGATGACTCTAGTCAGCCAGTCAAGACGGTCCGCGTCGGCTGGCTCGTCAACAACGAGGGCTTCCAGGACGGCACCCCCGGCGAGCGTCTCTCGGGATGGGGTTACGAGTACCTCCAGACCCTGTCGTACTACACGCCCGGCTGGCGGTACGAATACGTCTCCGGCACCTTCACCGAGCTTTTGGACATGCTCGAGGCGGGCGAGATCGACCTCATGCCCAACATCTCCTACTCCGAGGAACGTGCCCAAAAGCTGCTCTTTTCCTCGAACCCCGAGGGCACCGAGCGCTACTTCATCTACGCCAAGCCCGATCGCGACGATCTGGCCAAGGGTGACCCCCAAGCGCTCCAAGGCCTTACCATCGGCTGCAACCCCGGCGTTATGCAAACCTTCGTTGGCCAACAGTGGCTCGCCAACGAAGGCATTACCTGCACCTATAAAGAAATCAACACTGGCGGTGCCCTCTTTGACGCGCTCGCAAACAACGAGGTCGATGCCATCATCATGAACGACACGACCTCGTCGCCCAGCGCCTCCCCCATGTTCTACATTGGTTCGAGCGACTACTATTTTGCCGTCCCCAAAAGCCGCCCCGACCTGATGGACGACATCAATGCCGCCATGTCGGCAATCGCCCGCGTCAACCCACGCTATATCGACGAAGTCAAATCTAACTACTCGGCCCAAAACAGCGGTTCATCATCGCTCAACGGCCCCGAACGTTCCTGGCTCAAAACAAATGACAACACCATCGCGCTCGGCTACATTACGGGCAGACTCCCCTACTGCAACGAAGACGAAAACGGCGAAATGGAAGGCTCGCTCGCATCGCTTGCGACGACGTTGCACGATAAATTTGGCATTACGGTCAAAACCGTCGCCTTTGATAGCTACAAGATGATGTCAAAGGCCCTGTCAAAGGGAAGCATAGACGTTGCGCTGCCGGTATACCGAGATTACTGGTTTGCCGAGCAATCAGGCGTTGTGCAGTCGGTATCGTTGGGGACCATATCCCTCACCGCCATCCACACCGGCAGCGACCTGAACAAAGACCTTCAGAACATCGCCTGTACCAAATCATCGTTTGTCAACAAAAATGCACTTGAAAGTCTGTTCCCCACAGCGACCGTGACCGAATACCAATCCGACGATGAAGCGTTCGACGCCCTCAGGAAGGGAATGGCGCACTGCATCGTCGCTCCCAGCTCACGCATAAAAACCATCGGCGACCGTCATGATCTCAAGGACTACGAGACGGTCGAGCTCCCTGACACCTGTGAGCTCTCGTGCTGGATTTCGCACGGAAAGCCCGAGCTGCTGGGAATCATCAACAAGGGCATCATCAATGCCGGAGAATCGCTCTCCGCAAGCAATTACTCCTCCACGTCGTACACGACCCAGGAATCAGACACGCTTCAATTCCTTTTTCGCAACCGCACCGCCATTGCCGCTACCCTCATCGGTATGTTGTCGGTCGGCATCGTCCTGCTCATCTGGGCGCTCGTGCGCGCTCGAACCGAGCGCAAAAAAGCCGACGCTGCCAACGCCGCTAAGACGGCATTCCTCACGCGCATGAGCCACGACATCCGTACGCCGCTCAACGGTATCCTGGGCCTTATCGAGATTGAGGAATTGAAGGAAGGCGATATCAAGGTCGCCCGCGAGAGCCGTGCCAAGGCGCGCGTTGCCGCCAATCACCTGCTCTCGCTGATCAACGACATCCTCGAGATGGGCAAAATCGAAGACCGCAAGCTAACACTGGAGCATGCGCCTTTTAACCTCAAAGAACTCTGTGACAATACGCTGGTTCTGTGCAAGCTCCGCGCGTCCAGTAACGGCATCACCATGCAGGACAATAGTCTGCCGTACGCCACGGGGCCATACATGATCGGCAGTCCCACCCATATCCGACAGATCATGATCAACCTGTTAGACAACAGCATTAAGTACAACAAGCACGGCGGCTCCGTCACCTTTAGTTCAAAGACCAGGCCACTCGATGACGGGCGCGCTCTTTTGCTTTAGCGTTTCGGATACCGGTATTGGCATGACTCCCGAGTTTTTAAAGCATATCTATGAGCCGTTTGCCCAAGAAGGTGACGATGCGCGCAGCAAGTTCCAAGGAACCGGCATGGGCATGCCAATCGTCAAGTCGCTTATTGAACTGATGGGCGGCACCATCGAAGTCACCAGTGAGCTCCATGTGGGCACCTCGTTCTACGTGGAGATTCCGCTCGATATCGACGAGAATCCCCAGGCGCGGGCGAATACGGTTGAGAGTGCGCCCGACTGCTCGCTCACCGACATGAACGTGCTGCTCGCCGAAGACAACGAATTGAATGCCGAGATTGCCCAGACGCTGCTAGAATCCGAGGGCGTCGTGGTCACCCGCGCCGCCAACGGCAACGAGGTCGTCGATCTGTACCTGTCGCATCCCGCCGGCAGCTTCGATGCGATCCTGATGGACATTATGATGCCGGACATGGACGGCTATGAGGCAACCCGCGCGATTCGTCTGAGCGAGAAGGTCGATGCAGCCGATATCCCCATCATCGCGCTCACCGCCAATGCCTTTGCCGAGGACGCCAAGGCGGCACACGATGCTGGCATGAACGCCCATCTGTCCAAACCGCTCGACTTTAACAAGCTCAAAAACATACTCGCCCGCATCAAGAAAAACGGATCCGTTTCGCTATAGTTTTTGCAGCAACCACGCACGACCAGAAAGGAAGCCAACGATGTTTAGGCCCTTACGTCGAAAGAAACGCGCCATCACCGACGAGGAAGCGCGCGAACTGCTCGCCACCTGCAAGCGCGGCGTCTTTGCCGTCAACGGCGACGATGGCTACCCGTACGCCATTCCCGTCAACTACTTCTTTGACGCCGAGCACGACAAGATTTATTTCCATGGCGCCAAGGCTGGCCACAAGGTCGACGCACTCAAGCGCGATGACAAGGTCTGCTTTACCGTTTACGGAAACGAGTGGTACCAGGACGGCGACTGGGCTCCCTACGTTATGAGCACCGTCGTCTTTGGCCGTTGTCGCCTGGCGAATGACACCCCCGCGTTTATCGAGGACAAAGTCCGCCAGCTCGCCCTTAAGTACTACCCTTCTGCCGAGGAAGTCGAAGAGGAAATCGCCAAGGACATTAAGGGCGTCCAGCTCTACGAGATTACAATTGAGCATCTTTGCGGCAAGCAGATTCAAGAAAAGTAAGCCTCTCAGCAGGTCTGCGCCCAATGGTTACAGATGCCTTACCACACGGGACCTTCCAGCCGACTTGGCAGAAGGCCCCGCATGCAGTGCTCACTTACCGTGCATTAAAAACGTAGCGGTCCAGGCGGTCGCACGCCTCCCTTACGCGCGAAAGCGGCAGCGCCAGATTCACGCGAATGTGGCAGGGTCCGTGGAACGGGCGGCCGTCCTGATACCCCACGCCCACGCGTGCCCCCTCATCGAGCAACCACTGAATATCGCGGCCATGCTCTCGGCACCACTCGGTGCAGTCCAGAAACACCATGTACGTGCCCTGCGGACGCGAATAGGACACGCCCTCAAAATGCTCGTCCACGTAATTGCAGAAGTACTCGATATTGCCGGCAAGCACCTGATTGAGCTCGTCCACCCACTCATAGCCCTGCGGCTGGTAGGCACCGATAAGCGCATGCATGGAGAGGACGTTCATCTCGTTGTAGTGGGTCTTGTTGGACACGGCGCAGATGCGGTCACGCAGCGTCTCGTTGTAGACAATGTGGTAGCTGCCGACAAGGCCCGCCAGGTTAAACGTCTTGCTCGGCGCATAGAGGGCAACCGTGCGCATGCGGGCATCCTCGCTCACCGACTGCGTCGGAATATGCTTGTGACCCGGCAGAATGATATCGGACCAAATCTCGTCCGAGATCACCACGCAATCGTGCTGGCAATAGATGTCCATGGCGCGCTCAATCTCGTCGCGCTCCCATACGCGGCCGCAGGGATTGTGCGGCGAGCAGAACACCGCGGCATGGATGTGGTTTTGGGCGAGCTTGTGCTCCATGTCCTCAAAGTCCATACGCCACACGCCCTGGTCGTCGAGCTTAAGCGGGCTGTGGACAATACGATAGCCCGCAGCCTCAATGGACTTGGTAAAGCCGATGTAGGTAGGGCTGTGGACCAGCACAGCATCGCCTGGCTGAACATACGCACGCAGCGTCGACACGACACCGCCCAGCACGCCGTTTTCGTAGCCGATATGTTCAGGGCGCAGACCCTCGACGCCATTGCGGCGGCTCTGCCATTCGATGATGCGGTCGAAATACTCGGAGCGCGGGTTAAAGTAGCCAAACATGGGATGCTGAGCGCGCTGAATGATGTGCTCCTGGACCGTGGGCACCGTGGCAAAATTCATGTCGGCCACCCACATGGGAATGCGGTCGAAGCCCTCGTCGGGTGCGTTCGGAGCCATACCGGGGATCTCGCCCCAGGAGTCAACGGCGATGGAGTCCATGCCGTGGCGATCGATTAGCGAGCTAAAGTCGTATTTCATGCTGGACTCCCGTGCAAAGTTGATTGTTTTGGTAGGCGTTATTGTCCACCAGCGTGGGCGGTTTTGGCGCGGGGTTTGGCGCTTAATTTGACGGGTGCGGACGAATGGCTGGTTAGTCTTGCGCGTCGTTGACGGCAACTACGGTTAGCTGGGTTTCATCGACCGTAAACGATATGTCGAGCCCGGCGTAAGCCAGATGATAGACGCGGTGTGGCTCGTGCTTGCTGCCCGCGCGGCGCGGGTCTTGGCGAAGGACCTCGACCAAGCCGAGGAGCTTTGCGGGCGGGACCATATCCTGCAGTGCTTGCGGAAACTCAACATCGAGCTCTTGCCACGGAGCATCCTCGATCCAGCCTCCGGTCGCATCCGGGTGGCAGTCCGCAAACGGAATGTAGGGCTTGATGTCGTAGATGGGCGTACCGTCGCGCAGGTCGGCCCCCAACACATGGATGATGGGGCCATCGTCGGTGAGCTCGACACGATCAAGCTTGACGCAGGTGAGCCCGATGGGATTAGGGCGAAACGGACTGCGCGTGGCAAACACTCCCACACGTTCGGCTCCGCCCAGACGCGGCGGGCGCACGGTTTTCGACCATTTTGCGTTGGTGCCGGACCTGTCCTGCGTTTTAGCGTCGACGGCAATATCCTTAGCCGTGCCGCCGGGCGTTCCGTTTTCGAAGCGCCACAGCAGCCACAGGTGAGAGAAGGAGTCCAGGCCCTCAACCGCTGCATTGGAGGCAAATTCCGGCTCAAAAAAGATTCGTCCCTGCAGATGGGGCGCCAAAAAGCTGTTGCGCGGAATGCCGAACTTCTGCGGCAGGTCGGTATGTATGCGTGCGATAGGTTCCATGCCGGTCATTGTACGGCATGGAGGCGTGGGGCGTTGCGCGCAATTCTTCGCCGCGGTCCCCCGTCGTGCAACCAACGGTTGCTTGGAAGGGCGCCTGCCGCCGCGTATGCTTAAGCCATCAACCAGCAGAAAGGAGCCGCTATGGCCTTTGCAGAAAAGCTCATTGCTGTCCGTCGCGCCCATCACCTTACCCAAGAGCAGCTTGCCGCTAAGCTCTTCGTCACACGCCAGGCCATCAGCCGGTGGGAGCGCGGCGAGGTCACACCGGGCATCGACATGATGAAGCTCATCGCCGCCGTAACCGGAGAACCGCTGTCCCACCTGCTCGAAATGCCTGAGCACTATTGCCAGAGCTGCGGCATGATACTCACGCCCGACGACTGCGGCACCGATGCCACGGGCACCGCGACCGATCATTACTGCAAGTGGTGCTACGACCACGGCAAGTACACCTATGACACCACCATGGAGGCAATGATTGAGGATTGTGCCCCGCGCCTGGCACAAAACACCGGCATGTCGCTCGACGAAGCCGTCTCGCTCATGGGCGCCGTCCTGCCGCAACTGGAGCGCTGGCGCACCGTGCAGGAAAACGAGGCGCGCTACGGTGCCGAGGCGCGGGCGCGCTACGGCGATGAGGCTATCGATGCAGCAAACGAAGCGTTGCTGGACATGGACCCCGAGACATGGAACGACATGAAGGAACTTGAACGCGCTATTCTGGGCCAGCTCTCAATTGCCATGGGCATTGGCGACCCAGAGAGCAACGAGGCTCGTAAGCTTGTCGCGATGCATCGTCGCTGGATTGCTCTCAACTGGGGATGCGAGCCCCAAGACGAGGCGTACCTGGGCCTCGCCCACGGTTATCTTGCCGACCAGCGCTTTGTTGACTACTACGACAAGCCCTGCGCCACCGGAGCCACGGCGTTTCTGGTCCAGGCCATCGAGTCTTCGTTGACGCGCGCATAGACCGCGGCGGCTTTGGGTATTTCAATCAAAACCTCAACCGATTGGAGACCTATGGCTACTAATCACGAGCTCGCGCTGTACGTTATGACCGGCTGCCCGTATTGCTTAAAGGTCAAGCACTTTTTGGCCGATAACGGCGTGACCATTCCCGAGCGCAATATCTCGACCGATTCCGATGCCGAACAGACACTCATCGCCGTCGGCGGAAAACGCCAGGTTCCCTGCCTGTTCATCGACGGCAAACCACTCTACGAATCGAGCGACATCATCGCGTGGGTGCAGGAAAACCTGCTCTAGTACGCACGCTCTGTCCGTCCAGGGCCCCAACCCATACGACCCAAACATGTACACCAGCATCCAAAGTCGACATTTTTCGACATCTTTGGATGCTGGCGTACAGCTTTTTGGTAGTCATGGACGCTCTTGGCCGGCTAATTGTTTGAGGAGACCTTTGGATTATGGCTGTTTGACGCCTCTGGAAAGGTTTCCGAGAGGGCTGTGGTCAAAAAAGGGCAAATATGAGTACTGCTACCTGTTTAGTAGCAGCGATTTTGATCACTTCAGGAACTATTCAACGTTCCACTCGTCCGCAGACGACGTTATTTCTCCTCATATGTTCAATAAAAGTAGCTCTTAATGGGAACAAATCTCATCAGGAGCTACAATTTATAGCAAATAAATGCAACCATAATGGCAACAGTACTCATATTTGCCCTTTTTTGACCACGACCCTCCAGGATAGTCGCTGAGAGCGACACTAAATGACAAAATCCGACACTTGAACGTTCTTATATGAGTAGCCATTGAAGGACACCTAACGACTACTCCCATTCGCGACACACTGTGTCGCGAATTAAGCTGGCCCCATTACCGAAGACCAGTGAGAGCTCCTGCCCAGAATCTCAATAGCTTAATAAAGGGCTCCCCTCCGGAAGTTCAATGAGCATCCAAATTCCAAGCTGAAAAGCAAAGGAGTATCGAAGCCGTCAATGCTCATTTCCTATCGAACAGGCAGGTCAAAACAAGCTAATTAGCCCGATGAACTGCTTGTATTTTTGTCTACAAAATTGTATACAAAAAGAGAATCCGAGAACCGGCGCTCGACATTATGTCGATCGATAGGAGGCGCCATGGATGCTAAGCAGCTCGAAAAGATGATGGGGTTTGCTCCCGGAGAGTTGAAGAAAGCCGCGGAAGCCTACGAAAAAGATGAGTGGCCGAAAGGTCACACCATCAAGTTGGGAAGGCCACCAATCTCCGATGAGCCGAGCGTCGTTATATCAGCACGTGTGGGCGAATCGATTCTTGAGGCGTTTGACGAAAAAGCCAAACGCCATGGGCAAACACGCACGGAGCGGCTCAGAGAGCTCATTACACTTGATGCACTGATTGCCTAGGCCCGCTCCCCCGTCGGACCCAAACATGTACACCAGCATCCAAAGTCGACATTTTTCGACATCTTTGGATGCTGGTGTACATGTTTTTGCTACATAGTCGTTGGGGACGTCCTTAAATGACCAGTCGTTAAAGAACGCCCCCGATGACTAGTTAGCCGTGGAAGCGAGCTGTGGGTGCAAGCGGCTGTTCACGAAAGACGCGCTCGACGGCAGCGCGGTATTCGTCGACCTTTTTGGTCTTGCGTACGATCTTGTGGACGGTAGCGGGATCAGCGAAAGCGCACTTGGCGTAGAACCACCACTCCTTCATGCGGAAGACCGCATTGCCGCCAATCTCTTCTGCATATGCCGCAAACAGCGTGTCGTGGAAGCGCTGCAGCTCAGCAGCCGTTGCAGCAGGGCCGCCCTTGACCATGCGAGCCAGAGCGGGGTTCGCGAGCAGGCCACGCCCCAACATCACATGGCGCGTGCCGGGATAGGCCTCCACCAGCGCGTCCATATCCTCAAGATCAAAAATGTCACCGTTATAGGCCACGGGGAACGGCGCACGCTCCAGCGTCTCGCCATAAAACTCTTTGCGCGGCAAGCCCGTATAGCGGTCCTTCTGTACGCGCGGATGCACGATCAGCTCTGCCAACGGCATGCGGCAATACAGATCGAGCACGCGCTCGTATTCGTCGTCATTCTCCAGCCCCAGCCTGGTCTTTACCGACACCGGCAACGGCGACCGCTCGCACACATCGCTTAAGAACGCCTCGAGCTCGTCGAGATTGCGCAAGAAACCCGAGCCCTTGCCCTTGGCGACAACCGTTCCCGAAGGGCAACCCAGGTTGAGATTGACCTCGCGGTAGCCCATGTCGGCGAGCACCTGTGCCGCCCACACAAACTCGTCCGCGTTCTTGGACATCAGCTGAGGCACCACGTTGAGCCCCTGGTTATTGGCAGGATCGATCTCCTTAAACGCCTTGCCGCCAAAGCGGTTTCCCACCCGCGGCGGCGGCAAAAACGGCGTGTAATAGCAATCGAGCGCACCGAAGCACTCCGCATGCACGCGACGGAACACATGCCCGGTAATCCCCTCCATAGGGGCCAGCGAAAGGATCATCTACTCTTCTCTCATATCAACACAACAAAGGGGCCGTCCCTTTGTCACATGCATTATGCCTTGCGCTTCAGGCGATTCACAAGGAAGAGGTAGCTACTGAACGATGACCACCCTCCAGCCGCACCCCATACAACGAGGTTTAATACTTTTCCCGAGAAGTGAACGAGTGAAAACGGGCCCCCGAAGCATCGGCACTTTCGAGATGCAATTTCCTGCGGTTTTGCCAGCCAAATCCTGCGGGTTTGACGTCTAAAAATGTCGATGCTTCGGAGGTCCAAGTATGGCCGTTCACTTCTCGGAAAAGTATTAGACCTCGATTTACATGCCACTCAATGTGACAAAGTGGCTGCTACTTTGTCACATTCGATGAAAAAGGGCACCGATGTTAGTCGATGCCCCAAAGCGGCTGCAGGTTAAGCCCTACAGCGTATGTCTAAGACGAATCGAACTATTCGTCCCAGGAGAGGTTCTTACCAGTCTTTTTTGCCAGCAGCAAGAACAGGCCGATAATAACGTTGCATGCGATGCAGAAGATGAAGACGCCCTGGAAGGAGCCGACAAGCTCATAGACCTTCATCATAACGGGCATGCCAAAGGCGCCGACGATATAGCCCACGGAGCAGATCAGCGCGAAGATGCGACCGAAATCGCGGGAGCCAAAGACATCCATAACCAAAACGGTCAGGGCAGTGCCAGCAATGACGTACATTACGTCGTTCACGCCTGCTGCGAGGATGCTGAGCGTCGAGTTGCCGCTGCTCATCATGAGCATGACAAAGGAGAGGATGGAGACAGCGAGCCAGCCCAGAATGGCCTTCGTGCTGCCGAACCTATCGCAAGTGGTGCCGACGATCGGATTGAGGAACAGATCGAAGAGCGATGCAGCGGATACCATGAAGCCGCCCACCATGGGGCTAAAACCAACCTCGGAAGCATACGTCGGGAAGAGCTGGTTCATGCAGCAAGTGAGCTGAACGAGACAGAGGAAGCCGATGCAGAAGAAGAAGGCAGGCGACTTAATGGCGCGCGCATAGCTAACGCCACGCGTGCTATCCTCGGTCGTCTCCTCGGTCTCGGTGACCGTCTCGCCCTCGACGTAGCCATAGGGCAGCATGCCCTTGTCCTGAGGCTTATAGCGAATAATCAGGACGGAAGCGGGGAGAATGAGCACGGCGGAGACGCCAGCGAGCACCAGATAGCCAGTCCTCCAGCCAGCGGCCTCGATGACAGAGGTGATGACGGGGCTCATGATGAGCATGTAAATCGAGTTCACTGCCCAAGCGAGACCGATTGCCAGGCCACCAGATTTTTTGAACCACTGGTCAATAACGTCGGACATGGCGACGCCGGTGGTGAAGGCGAAGCAAACGCCAATCAGGGCGCCAGCGGCGATGAACATCCAGACTTCGGTGTAGAAGGCCATGCCTGCGCCGGCAGCAAGCAAAATAAGCTCGACAACGGGGAGCCAAACCTTGCCAACGACCTTGGGAATGAGTTTTCCGACAAACGGAAGAGCTGCCGCAAGACCAATGAGCGTTGCGGTGAAGTAATACGAGAAGATGGAATAGTCAAACCCGAACTCCTCGCACACGGGTGCGACGAAGGAGCCCGCGATGACGCTATAGGATCCGGTCGTGCCGGCAGACATAAGGCCGAGCGCGATTACGAGAACCCATGCGTAAACCTTGCTGCTCTTTAACTTTGCATTTTCCATTGATACAGCTCCTAGAGACCCAGAAGGGCACACATAACGGCCTTGATGGTGTGCTGACGGTTCTCTGCCTCACGGAAGATGACCGAAGCGTTGGCCTCAAAGCACTCGTCGGCAATCTCAAAGCCCTCGGTGATGATTTCGCGATGGAGGTCGTTCTTGCACTGGTCGAGGAGCATTTTGCCGACACGGTGATCTGCGTTATGGACAGAGGGAAGCTCATGCATGCAGAAGATGTCGGGATTGTTGGTGCGCTTGCACAGCTCGCTGGTGACGCGATAGGGGTACAAAGACTCGGCATCGCCCAGCCAGGAGTTGTAGTCGTCGGGATCCAGAACCTCTTCGCCGCACTCGGGGTTGATGTAGCGCCACTCCTCGGTAACGATAACGTCAACGCCATCCAGGGCATCGAGGTCAGAGGTGATGGTAAAGGTCCTATTGGGAGCGTACTTGGCGTAGCAGGCCTCCACCTCTTCGATCATTTCCTTGCACATCTGATGACGGAGGTCGTCGGGGCCGATGGCGAGGAAGTCCATGTCGAGCATAGCGCACAGACGGCCATACCACACCGGGGCGCCGGCGCAGTTGCCAACGAAAGCCATCTTCTTGCCGCGGCTCGTACGCAAACCGCCCCATTGCTCTTCCATCGTAAGAGCGTCAGCGAGCATCTGAGTCGGGTGATCGCCGAGAGTAAGGGCATTGATGACCGGGATGTCAACCAGGTCGGCGACGTCATAGAGGAACTGCTCGTCCTTCTGTGCGCGATAGACGATGAGATCATACATGCCGTTAAAGACGCGCATGGCGTCCTTGACGGTCTCGCAGTCACCCATGTGGGAGTTGGTCAGATAAGTGAAGCCCATGCCCAAATCGTTGCAGGAGGTCTCGAATGCGCAACGAGTACGGGTCGAGCCCCACTCAAAGTTGGCGAGGACGTTTTTGCCGGGGAAGTAGCGCTGGTCGACACCAGACTTCTTCTGAGCCTTAAGGTTCCAGGCAAGATCGATGAGATAGCGGAAATCCTCGGAGGAGAGATCATGGATGTTGATGTAGTCGCGACCGCGGAGGCTGTTGTTCATGCCTATTTCCTTTCGAATTATTATCAAAAATATTGTTGAATGTGTCCCCGAGGAAAACACGGATATCCCTCGGGGAGCGGTACATGTGGCGCCTAAGCCAAAGAGCGCAGGCTCTAAGGCTCACTAACGACTGGCCGCCACGTCCTTAGTCCAGCAGTGCACGCCGCCGCCGGACAGGTTAAGCGCGAGGGAATCAATCATGATGACCTTGCGATCGGGGAAGCAGCTCTCAAGAACTGCCTTGGCCTGCTCATCCTTCTCTTTCACGACCTCGCTCATGCCCTCGTGGTAATAACGCTGGCCAAGAACGACGCCGTTGCAAATCAGGAAGTTGCAGTAGCTCGCTGCGGCGTAGAAGTGGACGGGGCCCTCGGGCCAGGGGGTGCCATCCATAAACTTGCCGCCCATTTCGTCGATGAAGCCCTTATAGAGCTCGTAATCTTCATCGCCAGGGGCGATAACGACTTCAATAGGCTCGGCGGTGGGCATACGAACGATCTCGAAGGGCTTGCCCTCCCAGTCCGTTTCGTTGCTCAGGATCTCGTAGGCTGCCTCAATGCGGCGACGAGACTCTGCTCCAGCCTTGCTCGAGGCTGCCTCTTCATCGGACACCTCGGCAAGAAGAATCTTGTTCGGAGTGATAAAGCGACACATCTCATCAATGTGAGCTGCAAAGCTCATGCCAAAGACGGGAGTTCCGTCTTCCTTCTCGTCGAGGATGCCCAGTCGATAGTCGTCGTCCTCGAGCATAGGCTGCGGAAGCCAGATAACCTTGTTGAGGTTGTAGATGCGCTTATACTCGGCCTCTATTTCCTCTTTCGTGAACTCGGGATTACGCTTGCGGCATTCCGTGTCCTCGATGGCGATCAGAGTGCCGTGACCGTCAAACTCGCGGTCGCCGCCCTCCGAAACCATTTCGGAATTGACGATATCGAAGCAACCGAGCGCAACCGCCATGTGAACGGCTGCCTTACGTGCGGACTGGCACTCCGGGGAGTTCTTGTCCCACACGCCGTAATAGGTCCAAGCGGGGTTGACCATATAAGAATGGCCCTTGTCGTCGACCATGATGCTGGGACCGTTGTCGCGGACATAGAAGTTGGAGTCTTCGAACTGCGTGATCTCGATGCGATCGAGATCAACCCCCTCCTCCTTCAGGCGCGAGCAAGCCTCCTCATAGGAGCCGGGGGTGCCGCAATTGAGGTTGACCGTAACGTCGCCATACTCGAGCAGAGCCTTGATCACGTCAACGCAGGGCTGGCGGTTATCGTAGCCCTCTGCACGGATGTAATCGGGAAGCCATGTCACATAGACGTTGGAGCGCTTCTCGAACTCGCCCGGCATACGATAGTTCTCGTACATGGTTGGTCCTTCCGTCGGGTTTCCCGCGATGCTGTCCGGCCGCGACAATAGCGGGGTTTCACCTGCTATAGTACTACTATACCTACCGTTCGGTAGATAATTTTGAATAATTGCCGCTCGCCTACTGATACATACCGTTCGCCGTATATAGTGGTCATGTTTGGACACGAATTGATGTTCCGTTGCCATCCTTAATAATGTTGGTAGTGCGGAAGTGATTTGCAATGGAGAAATGCAGCGTGAGCACAAGAAAAAAAATATTGGACGCAATGTACGATCTTGTGGCAGAAGTCGGTTATGACAAAGCGTCTATCGGAAAGATTTGCGACTTTGTCGGTATATCCAAGCCGTCGGTGTACTACTACTTTCCCTCAAAAGAGGAGATTTTCACTACGCTCTTGGACAGCATGTTTCCGACCATTGACTATCAGCGCGACTACTCGCTAATAGTCGATAGGGACGGGTTCAAGGCCGCGCTTATCGAGCTCGGCAATTCAGTTATAGGTGGCTATCGAAGCGATGAAAAGCGCCGGCGCGTGCTGGCCGAGGTTAGCGTTCAAGCAAATCGAATTCCTGCAGTTCAGGAACGTCAAGCGACGGCGACCAAACGAACCATGGATGCGCTTAAAGACATCCTTCTTCATGGTGTAGAGATTGGCGCGTTTTCCGATAGCGCCGACGTAATGCTCTACGTACAAATTCTTTATACCGTTCTGGAGGGAGCAAGCAATACGGTCGCTCAAGGTGAGGATATTGATGAGAAAGCGGTTTGGGCGGGAATAGTCGAGCTTATGTTCAAATAGACCAGCCAAGCTGAAGCGCATGTTGGCGCCCATGGTGCCTGCGGGCAACCTTTAAAACGAAAACAGGGGTCGACTCCAATCTGGCTTGGAGTCGACCCCTGTTGCGTGGCAATCTATGCCGGTGCAATCGGCGCTTATTACTTTTCAGCAGCCTTATTGAGAAAGCCGGAAACGATAGCAAACGCAGCAATCATAAGGTTGCAGGCAATGCAGAAGATAAATACTCCCTGGAATGACCCTGCCATGCCGTAAACCTTCATCATGACCGGCATTCCAAAAGCACCGACGACATAGCCCGCTGAGCAAACGATCGAATAGATCCTTCCAAAATCGCGTGATCCAAAGAGCGAGAGGAGAAGCATCGGCATTGCGGTTCCAACGATGGCGAACATGACATCGTTTACACCAGCTGCAATGATGGAAACGGTCTCATTGCTTCCGCCAATGATAAGAAGCAGGAATGAAAGAATGCTGACACCTGTCCATGCGACCGTTGCTTTAATAGCGCCAAGCTTGTCGCATGTTTTGCCCACGAAGGGATTTAGGAAGATATCGGAGAGTGAAGCTGCCGAGACCATTAAGCTTCCTACGATAGGATTGAAACCGACCTCGCTTGCATAGGTTGGAAACAGCTGGTTCATGCAGCAGGTGAGCTGCGCCACGCAAAGCAAGAGGGCACAGAGAATAAAAGACGGCGTTTTCGTGGCATCGCGGAGTGCCATGCCCGAAAGGACATCTTCCTGCTCATCGGCGCTGCAGCTCTCATGGGTTTCGGAGGCGGTCTCTCCGTACGGAAGCATATTACGATCAGAGGGGTTAAGGCGAATGATAAATGCGCTTGCAGGCAAAATCATAGCTGCAGAAACGGCCGCAAGCACGATGTATCCCGTACGCCAGCCTTGCTGCTCGATGACCAGCGTAATGACAGGACTCAATAACAGCGTGCAGAGAGAATTAACGCCCCAAGCGAGGCCGATGGCGAGACCGGACGATTTGCTGAACCATTGGTCAATGACATCGGACATGCAGACGCCCGTTGTAAACGAAAAGCAGATGCCGATCACTGCGGCGGAGACGGTGAACATCCAGACCTCGGTGTAGAACGCCATTGCGGCGCCGGCGGCAATAAGGACGAGTTCAATGCAAATATGCCATGGTTTGCCGATTACTTTTGGAATGAAGCGACTCAAAAGCGGAAGCCCAAGCGCAAGGCCAAGAAGAATCGCGGTGAAATAGAAAGAAAAAGAAGTGTAGTCAAAGCCCAGATCTTCACATACTGGAGCAACGAATGAGCCGGCAATAATGCTATATGTGCCAGTTGTTCCGGCGGACATTAAGCCGAGCGCAATAACGACGACCCAAGCAAATGCGCCGCTTTCACGGAGACAATCTTTTTTGGCTGGTGTGGTGAGAGTCATGGTTGCTCCATTTCTATCGGCAATACATCCTATATGCCTACCGATAGGTATATAAACCAGAGGACTCTTCGTCAAGCATTAAGCGGGGAGAGGGAGTTCTTAACCTGCCGAACGGTAATTAGACCCCGTTTTCGCAAGGGTCTCAATGTGACAAAGGGACTGTCCCTTTGTCACATTATTCGGAGCGCAAGGCTTCCACGGGGTCTTTTTTGGATGCACTGCGGGCCGGCAGCAGGCCGGCAACAACCGTCAGCAGCACCGAAATCGCGATGAGCACCAGCGCATCCTGCACGGGTAGGCTCATCAGGTTGGGTACTTGTTTGGCAGCAAGCGCCCAGGAATTAACCGGGAAGCTCACGGCCACCACGACGACAATGGCAAAGACGCCGGCGATGAGGCCCTCGATAAAGGTCTCGGCGTTGAACACGTTTGCCACGTTACGCTTCGACGCGCCAATCGCGCGCAGAATGCCAATCTCCTTTTTGCGCTCCAGCACGCTGATGTACGTGATGATGCCGATCATGATGGAGCTCACCACCAGGCTGATACTCACGAATGCGATGAGCACCAAGCTGATGGTGTTCACGATGTCGGTCACCGAACCCATGATGATGCCCATGTAGTCTGTGTACGAAATTGCCCGATCATCGTGGCCAGCGGCTTTGACCTGCTTGTTGTACGCATCGATGCGATCGAGTACGCGCTCCTTGGCCTCAAAGTCGCGCGGGAAAATCTTGACCGAGATGGGATCCGCCTCGTCCGCATAACCCAACGTGGTCAGATTGTTGTCGTAGGTGAGCTTCGAAGCCTTGGCATAGCTCATCATGAGCGAACTCAGGTCCTCGGCGTCCATGTTGAAATGGATGGCGCGGGCAAAGGCGCTCGCATCCACACGCATAGCGCTCGCTAGGTTGGCAAAACTCAAAGACATCTGCGTCGCCATCTGGTCCATAAGCCCAGCCGTGCCTGCCTTGAGCTGAGCTGACACCGTCGCCGCAATCTGGTCGCTGATCGACTTCATCATCTGATCCATAGCCTGCTGCAGATACGGAGCCAGCTGCTTTTGCACATAGTCGGTCATCGCCTGCCGCAGGCGCTCGGCCAGGGCATCGCCGCCGAGGGCCTTCAGCTGAGCTAGGCATTGCTGGGCTGCGGCATCATGCTCAAGATACGTCGAGAATGCGGCAGAGAGCTTTGACGCGTCCTTAAGATCTTCGGGCGACAGCGCCTTAAACTGATCAGACTGCAAAAAGCCCTCGAACAGTTGGTTGGCAAGCGTTCCCACCTGCCGCATTTGCTCGGGCGTGAGTTCCAGACCGTCAAAGATGCCCGAGAAATCTGGGGCCGGTGCTTTGGCCATGATGTCGCTGAAGTCGACGTCCTTTCCAACGTCCGAAAGGTCAATGTCCAGCCCGGACAAGTCAATACCAGAAAGGTCGATACCGCCGGCCGCACCCGAAAGCGCAGATGTATCGAACGAAAACGCACTCTTGAGCGCCGCTTCGTCCACACTGAACATGCTGCCCAGATCAACGCCTTGCTTGGCCTCGCCTTGCAGTTCGTCGAAGGTTTTGCCCGTAAAGACATCCGTCTCGGGGTGGTCGAGTTGCTCCTGCACAATCTGCGAATCGGCGGCGCGCTCCATAAGCTGGCGAGTCAGCGCATGCGTATAGGCAATGCCCGGAGACAACGCACTCGCATTGGCCGTCTCGTTAGGTCGCACCACGCCCACAATGTGCACGTCAATACCGTCGGCAACCTTGGCGGCCATAAAGTCGGCGTCGCCAGACATGTCAGTCCACATGCCGGTCTCTTCGTTTTTGCGATAGGCATCGGCCGGCGACAGCACCTTAAACGTCGTGGACAGCGCATCGTCGTAGGTGAAGTCGGTGCCGGTCTCGGGCGTCTCGATCTTACCGTCAGCCGTCATGGCGCTGTTAACCAGGTCGTTGAGCTCATCGATATCCAGCGCGCCGATGCTATAGAGCGTGTAATCGCCCACCGTGCCGCGGCTCGAAAGCACCATGACGGCTTCGCTGGCGGACGTGGGCCAATGACCGGCGACGACATCGTACTGGCTGTCGAGCAAGCTCTGGTCGTCAATCATCTCGTTAAAGACCGAGGTTCCCATGGATTCCATGCTCACCGTCGCCGCCGAACTCGCGCCGCCGCTCATTGCCTCAGTCATAGCGTTGGGCACCAGCCGAACGGGTTTCTCGTCACCCTTGCCCGCACGATAGACAACCGGCGTCACGCCATAACCGTACTGGATGGCATTGACTTCTTTATCGATGCCATCGCCACCGGCATCGAGCCATGCCTTAAAGCTCGTCATGTCATTGGACTTAACGCTCGCAAACATATCCTTTACGGCCGTGACCACGGGAATCTTATCGGTTCCCTGAGCCTTGCCGCCGGCACTGTCGTCGGACAAATCCACGTTTTCAGGCGAGTCATCATCCGTGGCCCCCTGTCCACCCATCATGGACGACAGGTCGTAATCCTGCTTGGAAATGGTGAGCGGGTAGCTCGAGAGCGTATCCTCCTCGACCTTTTTGATGTAGCCGTTTACGCCGTTGGACAGCGCCAGAATCGCCGCGATACCGATAATGCCAATCGAGCCCGCAAAGGCCGTCATGGCCGTGCGGCCCTTTTTGGTCATGAGGTTTCGGGCAGAAAGCCCCAGCGCCGTCACAAAGCTCATCGAGGTTTTGCGCGTAGGCTTGGCCTCGCGACGCGCGGCCTTTGCTACATCAAAGGGGTCGGAATCGTCGGTGATCTTGCCGTCCGCCAGGTTGACGATGCGCGTGGCGTATTGGTACGCAAGCTCAGGATTGTGCGTGACCATAATAACCAGACGGTCGCGCGCCACGTCCTTGAGCAAGTCCATGACCTGCACGGACGTTGCGGAATCCAAGGCGCCGGTCGGCTCGTCTGCCAGCACAATCTCGGGATCGTTAATCAGGGCGCGGGCGATGGCCACGCGCTGCATCTGTCCGCCCGATAGCTGGCTCGGGCGCTTGTTAACGTGCTCGCCCAAGCCGACTTTCTCCAACGCCTCGCGCGCACGCTGGCGGCGCTCGGCATGCCCCACGCCCGTGAGCGTGAGCGCCAGCTCCACGTTTTCCAAAATGGTCTGATGCGGAATGAGGTTATAGCTTTGGAACACAAAGCCGATGCGGTTGTTGCGATAGGCATCCCAATCGCGGTCACGGAAGTCCTTGGTCGAAATACCGTCAATCAACAGGTCACCGGAATCAAAGTGGTCCAGCCCACCGATAACGTTGAGCATCGTGGTTTTGCCCGAGCCCGAAGGACCCAGAATGGCCACGAACTCGTTATCGCGAAAAGACAGGCTTACGCTGTCGAGCGCCACCTGCGTAAACGACTGCGTAACGTACCTTTTGCAAATACCCTTGAGCTCCAGCATGGACGGCAACCTCTCCCACGCGAGCGCACTTGCCCGCTCTCCCCCGCCGTTCGTATTCGACGCGTTTGTCCTACTCTATCTTGTCATTGTCATACACGCCGCTCAAAAGGCCTTACTTTTCCAATCCACACGGCATCACGTTATCGCTACCGCGATGGTCTTTAGTCACAGCAGCAAAGAAGCGATAGCCACCCGAGAAGTTATAGCAGTCAAAACCGTACTGAGCGAGGATGCGGCAGCCAATGTAGCTGCGAAGACCACTTTGGCAAATAACATAAACAGGCTTTGTCACGTCAAGCTCCCCCAAGCGAGCACGCAAGTCATCGACGGGAATGTTCACAAAGCCGTCGATATGTCCGAGGTCATACTCGCCAACCATACGGACATCGAGCAGCTGCACACTACCATCGCGCGGCAGATCCGGTTCCTGCTCCCAATGCCACTGCTTGAGCATGCCCGAGCCCACGTTTTCGATCATAAAACCGGCCATGTTCACCGGGTCTTTCGCCGAAGAATATGGCGGCGCATAAGCCAAATCCAAATCCTTGAGCTTATCGGCCCGAATACCGGCCTGGATTGCCGTCGCCAGCACATCGATGCGCTTGTCCACGCCATCGATGCCCACAATCTGCGCGCCCAGCAGACGCAAGGTTTCCCTCTCAAACACAACTTTCATGGTCATGGGCGTGGCCCCGGGATAATAACCCGCATGCGATCCAGGTGACAGCACGACGCTCTCGTAATCGATTCCCGCCGCACGCGCTGCCTTCACAGAAAGACCCGTGCTCGCAGCTGTCAAGTCGAACACTTTGATTACCGAAGAACCCAGCGAGCCCTGATAGCGACTGTCTAAGCCACAAATCACGTCGGCGACGATACGTCCCTGCTTATTAGCGGGGCCTGCAAGGGAAATCACCGCGTCCTCACCCGTCACCTGATGCTTGACCTGCACGGCATCACCCACGGCATATACGTCAGGAGCAGACGTCTCCATGCGGTCGTTCACCACAATGGAGCCCTTGATGCCCAGCTCGATACCAGCTTTCTTTGCCAAATGGCTCTCGGGCGCAACGCCGATAGCGAGTAGCACCATATCGGCCATAATGGAATCATCGCCCGCCACATGTGTGACCACACGGCCATCGGCCTCCTCAAAGCCCGTAACGTCGGCACGAAGGCGCAGGTCAATGCCATGCTCGCGGACCTCTGCATGAAGCAGCGTCGCCATGTCGTAGTCCAGGTTGTTCATCAGCTGCCCGGGGCGCTGCAAAAGCGTCACCTCGAGACCCAAGCCACGCAGGTTCTCGGCAGCCTCAACACCGATAAAGCCGCCACCGATCACCACGGCGCTCCTCGGCTCATGCTCTTGCACATAACCATGAATGCGCAGCGTGTCCTCTACCGTTCGAAGGCTAAAGATCTTATCCAAATCGATTCCCGGAAGAGCGGGGCGAATGGGATGCGCGCCTGGCGAAAGAATCAGCTTGTCATACGTCTCGACAAATTCCTCGCCGGTGAGCAGGTCGCGAACGTCAACCGTATGCACATCGGGATGAATGGCGATCACCTCGTGGCTCGTCTTCACGGCAATGCGGAATCGATTCCAAAAGCCCTCGGGCGATTGCAGCGTGAGCGCAGGCTCCTCCTCAATCACGCCGCCAATAAAGTATGGCAATCCGCAGTTAGCATAGGAGACATAACCTGTGCGCTCAAAAACGACAATCTCCGCCTGCTCGTCAAGCCTGCGCAAGCGCGCTGCCGCCGATGCACCGCCAGCAACGCCCCCCACGATAACCACCTTCATAGTTAACGCACCACCTTTCCGCTGTAGCTATTGATTCCGCCGATGTTCTTCACGTTGACGTAGCCCGCACGCTGAAGAAAGCTCGCAGCGCGACCGCTACGAGCGCCACTCAGGCAATGCACGAACAGAGGCGTATCCTTCTTTGGATACTCGACAAGCACGCGATTGACGCCATCGAGGGGAATGTTGATGGCACCGGGGATATGTCCCTGCCGATACTCATCAGCGCCACGCACATCGATCAACACCGCACCTTCGGTCGCACGGCACTCTTCAACACCTTTGTTGATATCCACCCCAGCAAATAGATTGAACAATCCCATGATGAGCTCCTTTGCTCGCTTGCCCTATCGTTGATGCCAGTATGCCCGGAAGGCGCAGACCGGTTCCGTGACCAAGTCACCGTATGGGACAATTTTTTCTTAAGAGCGAGTGCCAGGCACTGGGTGGATAGGCACCATGGCAAAGCCATCGCTACGGCAGGCGTGTCAAACCGTCGACATCCAGAACAAGGATTCGCCCGCGCTTCACCTCGACAAGACCTTCATTGGCAAGACGACGCAGCACGCGCGTCACCGCCTCGCGGGCAGAGTTGATGTCACGCGCCAGCTCGTCTTGAGTGACCCGGAGCTCCATTGACCCCGTTGCCTGGCATCGCTCAACCAAATAGTCGGCAACACGCTGGTCGAGACGTCGGAAAAGCATCTGTTGGAGCACACGAACCACCTGAGAGTAGCGCCGCGCCTCCACTTCGAGCATAAAGTCTTTGACGAAAATATTGTTGCTGGCAAGATGCTCGCAAACACCGATAGGCACAATAAGGAGCTCGGATTTCTCTGTTGCGGCAACCAACGTGCCAAAGGAGATTTGCCGAATTACGCACGAAGCTGTTGTAACGCAGCACTCGCCGCACCCAATCCTAAAGAGCGTGATCTCCTTGCCTTCCTCGGAAAGGAGGCTGACGCGGACACCACCCTGAACGATAAGGAACATGCCGGTACAGGAGCTATCGCTGCCGCCGATAAGCTGGCCGGCATCGAAGGTGCGCAAGGCGGCTTGCTCCAAAACGAGCGTCCTCTCGTCAGAAGACAGATGCGCCCAAAAAGGGAGCTTCTCTACAACGTTTTGCACCATGGTCATCTGCGACTCCTTCTCCCATGGTCTAATCTATCAGGAATAATAGGGAGCAGCAAAAGTCAACTGTCGCAAGAATGACCTGTACCGCAAGATCATCACTGAGGGCTTTGAGATTGCCGACGAGTGCTTTGAGGCCAACGCTTTGGTCATCTTCCGTGAGACAGGGAACCGTCAGCGCACCATCAAGGTCGTTATGTGTGCCCTTCTGAGTCTCTAGGAGCCGTATCAATGGAAACTGTTTTGCCGGTGCCAGTGAGGAATGTTGGGGACCGCACAAAAACGAACGGGACGGCACGTCGCGTGGCGCACCATCCCGCACATGGCATTGACAATGTGGCAAAGGGACTGTCCCTTTGCCACATTCGAACCTACTGCTCGCTATTCGCAATCGCCTGGTCGATAAGCTTGTCGAGCGCTGCGCGCTGCTCGGCGGAGCTGATGGCTCCCACGATTGGATCCCCTACGATGTTGCCATTCTGATCGATGACATACGTTGTCGGGAACGAGAACAAATTTGACGTAAACTTACCGGCATCGCTATCCGACTTGAACCAGATGTTCTTATATGTCACGCCCTTCTTGCTCAGCACGTCCTTGGCATCTGCAATCTCGCCCTTGTTGCCATCGAGCGTAAAGGAATTGACGCCCACGACCTGGCCGCTCTTCTCGGCAAGCTCCTGATTCAGTTTCTCAAGATCGCCCAGCTCGCCCACGCACGGCTTGCATGTAGTGAACCAGAAGTTCATGACGGTGACCTTGTTTTTAGAGAACAGCTCTTCGCTATTCACGTCGTTACCGTCCAGGTCCTTGCCCGTGAAGCTGGGGAACTTCGTCGCCTCGCTCGAAGCATTGGCACCAGCCGTCATGCCAGCAGCCGAAGCGTCGACGCTCTCGCCTGCGCTCGGCGTGCTTCCACAGCCGGGGAACTCCTTCTCCAAGCTCTCGAGCTTGTCCTCGATCTCCTTGATCTGCTTCGCACCGGCCTTGAGCGTCTTAAGCTCATCCGCCGTAAACTCATCCTTGGCGCCGTCGATGGTCTTGAGCAGGAAATCGCCGTAATTGCTGCCGTCCTCAATCATTGCCGAGTCTTTATTTGCCGCATTGAATACCTTTTCCCACAGCGCGTTATCACTCGAAAAGATCTCGTTCTCCTTCTGCATGAGCTTCGCATACAGCTCGGCGGCCTCATCGGCATTGGTCGGCTTCTGCGCAGTGAGTTCTGCGATCTTAGGATCGGAGCTCGCAGATTCGCTCGCATTGCCACCGGGCGCCGAGCATGCCACAAGGCACAAGGCCAATACCGGCACCATAAACAGGGCCGCAATCTTAGAAAGCTTCATAGTCATTCCTCCGTTTTGTCGAAGCTTGTTTACTTTTTATCGGCGGTCAAGGGAAGCTTTTCCGCCGACACATCCAGGCCATAGCGATAGCTGATGGCATCGACAGGACAGGCCCCGATGCACTTTCCGCACCGGATACATTCGGCATGATTGGGCGCGCGGACCACATCAACGTCCATCTGACAAACCCTTGAACACTTGCCGCACGAGACGCATTTGCATGCATCGACCCGAATCCCTAGCAGGGATACCTTATTCATGAGCGCATAGAATGCGCCGAGCGGACAAATCCATTTGCAGAAGGGGCGATAGAACAAAACGCTCAGCACTGCCACGACAATGAGAACGACAAGTTTCCAAGTAAAGAGCTGTCCCAACGCAGATCGAATGCCAGCATTGGCAATGGCCAGAGGAATGGCGCCCTCGAGCACGCCCTGCGGACAGACGTATTTGCAAAAGAACGGATCTCCCATCCCCAGGTCGTTGACCACCAGCACAGGCAGCAATACCACAGCAAACAGCAGCACAACGTATTTGATATACGTAAGCGCCTTGAGCTTTTTTGTCGAAAGCTTTTTGCCGGGAATCTTATGAAGCAGTTCCTGCAGCCAGCCAAACGGGCACAAAAACCCGCATACAAATCGTCCCAGCAGCACGCCGAGCAAAATGAGCGTACCGGTAACGTAGTAGGAGAAGTTGAACTTGGATGAACCTACCACCGACTGGAACGACCCGATGGGGCACGCACCCGATGCCGCGGGGCACGAATAGCAGTTAAGCCCGGGTACGCAGACTGTTTTTCCCGCGCCCTGATAGATGCCGCCTTTGGCAAAGTTTGGCAGGTGAATGTTGGTAATAAGCGTTGCCGCCGCCTGAATGAATCCGCGAAATCTGGCCAAAACATGCGACACAGTGTTTTCTCTTTTATCCAATTCCGATACACTCCAAGCACAGCCTAATCGCCTTGGCCAGCACGGCATCCGCCTCGCCACGCATAACGCCAAAGCACACCATAGCCACACCGACGATCAGCAACGCAACCTGCATTACAGGTTTTATCGCTTTGAACAACCTGACCACTCCTTTCGTCACACGACCTATTGGACCATATCGACTATAAAATCCGTGTTAAGCGCGATTTGGAATGTGCAAGGAGACTGTTATGCGTATTTTAATCGTCGAGGACGAGCGGGCGCTGTGTGACGCAATCGCGCGCAGCTTGCGAAACTTGGCGTACAGCGTCGACTGCTGTCACGACGGACAGGAGGCGCTCGACCTACTGGACGTTGAGGCCTTCGACCTCGTGGTACTCGACCTCAACCTTCCCCGCATCGACGGCATGACCGTACTCAGGGAACTTAGGAAAACCGACTGCGAGACTAAGGTACTGATTCTGTCCGCACGTGGCGAAGTATCCGACAAAGTCGCCGGACTCGATGCCGGCGCCAACGATTACCTCACCAAGCCGTTTCATCTGGACGAGCTTGCGGCAAGGATTCGCAGCCTTACCCTCAGACGCTTTACACAAAGCGACATAGTTTTAACCTGCGGAAAGCTCCGCTTTGACACCAAGGCGCGCATCGCTTCCGTGAACAGCGAGGCTTTATCTCTTACGCGCAAGGAAACGGGAATCTTGGAATATCTGATGCTTAATCAGGGGCGTCCGGTAAGTCAAGAGGAGCTTATCGAGCACGTTTGGGATAGCAGCGTGAACAGCTTTAGCAACGCAACCCGCGTTCATATCTCGTCACTCCGCAAAAAGCTGCGCGGCGCATTGGGACACGACCCGATTCGCAATCGGATTGGAGAGGGCTACGTTATGGAGGATAGCGAATGAAAAGGCTTTCGCTGCAATGGCGCATAACGATTATGACGGCACTGCTCACGTGTGCGGCATGCGTGCTGACGAACTGCCTGGTCGGCTATACGGGCATGCGCTACATGGATGCCATCGGCAGTAACATCTCGGCATTTAACGCAACCGGCGAAGATTCGCCCCAGGCGTTTGACCCAACACAAGCAGCCCTCGATGACGAGGTCACGGTCGTCGTAAACGACGCACAAGAGTCTTTTGGCACGACAACCTGGTACATCACGGCTGGAGTCACACTCCTTGGCGGCGCGCTGGCATACTTTGTGAGCGGCCGTGCACTCAAACCGCTGCGGGCTTTTGCGGCCCAGGTTGAGCGCGTGCAGCCTGACAACCTAAGCGAAATTAAGCTCAGCGAAGATGTGCCCACCGAGCTACAACGATGCAGCGCCTCTTTCAACGACATGATTGCCCGTCTTTGCGAAGGGTTCTCTGCACAGCGTCAGTTTACCGGCAACGCCGCACACGAGCTGCGCACCCCGCTCTCCCTTATGCAAGCACAGATTGAACTATTCATCTCTGAGCACTCCGGTTTGCAACCCGAAACAGCCGAGCTGCTCGGCCTGCTACAAGAACAAACTGAGCGCATGTCTCGAATGACCAAGGTATTGCTCGAGATGAGCGAGCTCCGCAGCGTTCCTTGCGAGGACGATGTTGAACTCGGTCCCTTGTCCGAAGAGGTCCTCACCGACCTTGCGCCACTTGCCGAGAATAAGGGCATAGCCCTCAATTGTGCTGGAGACGCTTTAGTAATCGGGAGCGACACGCTCCTCTATCGGCTGGTGTTTAATCTGGTCGAAAACGCCATCCGTTACAGCCGCTCCGGCTCGACTGTCAACGTCTCCATCTGCGACAGCGACAGCCACGTGTTCCTGCGAGTCGAGGACCAGGGACCGGGAATACCCAAGCAGTACCGAGAAAGCATCTTCCAGCCGTTCTTTCGTCTAGACAAATCCCGCAGCGGGGCATATGGCGGCGCAGGACTCGGGCTAGCGCTTGTTTGGGAGATTGCAGCGCTTCACGGTGGCACGGTAGGGGTCGAAGCAAGTTCCGAGAACGGGACCACCATGCTCGTAAGCCTTCCAAAACGATCCGCAGCGTTAACCGAACAGTAAAACGAAAGGGGTCCCGAGCAACAGAGGTACAATTGCTGCATTGTTGCCACCCGATGGGAGATGGAAGATGGACTGCGATGGCTACCCGCGCATTCCCATGCCGTTGATGTGCACCGCCTTTGTGCCGGGGCAGATTGACGCTGCGGTTGCAGGCATTTCCGACCCCGATTCGCGCGCCATTGCCACGGCAGAAGCGCTGTACTTTCGCGGACAGGCCACCCTCGCTGCCAAGACGGCGCGCCCCTATCTTGACGCCACCGACCCCGCACTGCGCTATTCTGCATGCCTTATCTGCGGATATGCCAGTCTGTCGCTCAACCGTATCGCCGATGCCCGCCGTTGCCTTGCGGGCGGCCTCGATACGCCAGCCGACAAGGAATCGCCCGCCATCCACGCCACGCACATCCTGTTCGCCTCGGCCGCGAGCGTCCTGCTGCACTTGCCTTCCCCGCATTCCGCCGAAGAGTTTTATCCGCTTGCGGCGCATCTGCCCGAAGGCCTGCGCCTGTTCGCCAGCTACGTGATGGCGCACGCCTTGTATCTGCACGGCGAATACGGCCGCAGTCTGGGCATGGCGGAAAACGCCCTGATCATGAAACAGGGAAGTTATCCCATCTCGGAGCTGTTCCTGCACCTGTCGGCTTCCATGGCCTGCATGAGCCTCAAGGACATCGACGCCGCAAAGGCACACTTCGGAGCCGCCTGGGACGTTGCGCGTCCCGACGGCCTTATCGAACTCATCGGCGAGCACCACGGCCTTTTGCAGGGACTCATTGAGGCATGCCTAAAATCGCAATACCCCGACGATTTCGCTCGCATCATCGAGATTACGTATCGATTCAGCTACGGCTGGCGGCGCATCCACAACCCCGATTCGGGCGAAGACGTGGCCGACGATTTAACGACCACAGAGTTCACCATGGCCATGCTCGCCTGTCGTGGATGGACCAACGCCGAAATCGCACGCCATATGGGAGTATCGTCGGGCACCGTCAAAAACCGCCTATCAGGAGTGTATGCCAAACTTGGTATCGGAACTCGCGCCGAGCTGGTCGCGCATATGTTGCGTTAGCGACCGGGCCGCCAAGAGCATCGAACGCGTTCCGGAACCCGGCGCTTCGCTCGATTAATTTGGACATTTTGACCCTTGAACGGCACTACCGCCACGTGGCGCCTTCTCGCAAAATTGGATTATTTCCACCGATACCTGCGGGATGGGAGCCAAAGATGCTTGATCGCCGTTCGTTACTTGTTGCCGGAGCGTCCTCGCTGGCGAGCATTATGTTGCCGCGCGTGCCGGGAAGCGCAAACGCCTTCATACTGTCGTTCGCCCCCGCCGAGGCATACGCCGACGAAGATGATCCCTTCAAGGTCTTGGTGCTCTCGCGCACCATGTTTGGTGTGGTCGTGGTCGACGTCGCCAACAAGAATACGCCCATCACGGGTGCCCAGGTCACGCTCATATCGCGCTATGCCGCAGGCAAGCAGCTCACCGCCACGACCGATGACGAAGGCACGGCCATCTTTGAGGTCGCCCCTCTTTCAGAAGGCTACGTGGACGAGGCAACGCTTCTCGACGCGTACGACTTTAACGGCGGCATCTCCATTAGCATGGCAGGCTACCGCGATGTCGAGATTCCCCTTGCGCGTATCCAGGGCGGCACCGCTATTACCGCACCCACACGTCCGCTCTCCGATGGCGAGCCGTACTTTCGACAGCTCACGTTCGACGAATGGGACGTCCAGTACGCCGACGCTACGTTCATGACATTGCCGAAAGACGACACGGCAAACGAACAGCCCGATACGCACGCCTTTACTGTACAGGCTCATCTGCCGCAGGGCGGGCGGGCAACGCTGCGCATCAACAAGGTAATGCCCGCCACGGGCAGCTCGCCCGAAACCGTCACGCAGATTGGCCAAGTCGAGGCCAGCGCATCGGGCGCGGATAATCTGGCGACGTTCACGCTCGAAGACAAGTTTCTCGACGCGGCGTCGGGCCTTCTGGAAGAAGGATGCAAGCTGCGCTTTGTCCTCGACTATCAGGGCAAAACCTACACGCTCTCCTCCCCCATGGCCGTTGTCACCGCGCCGGCCGAAAAGGCAGAATCGGGCTCGACCACCATCATTCCCACTACCATGGACCAAGAGATCACTCCGTTTGATTTCCCCGCGGCGTTTCCCGGCATCGGCGGCAATAAGTTCACGTGCTGGATGCCCTCATTCCCCATTTTGTTCGATTTCTCGTTTGCCGGGTACGTGCTGTTTGGTGGAGGATACAAGCCGGTCGGCTACATGAACGATTCGGGTAACCCTGATCCGGAGTACTGGAAGAAATCGCCGCGCGAGTCGGGCACCAAGCAGGCAAACCGCTACCTCGACGAGATGGAGGGGAAGTGGAATCAGTACAAGAGTATGAGTGCCGGTTCGGGCACCGATCCAAGAAACACTAAGCTCCTTCACCACCATTGCACGCTGCTGTTCACGATGGATATCGCCACACAGCTGTACGGCTCGCTCGCCTACGATTGGGTGGGCAAAACCTGGGGCAACAACAACGACCCCGCATACGGCAATATTAAGGCACTCTTCCAAGTAAGAACCGACCTCAATTGGACCGAGCAGTTTACCCTAGGACCGGTGCCGTTTTTCTTAAACGTCAACCCCTGGGTGCTGGCGAAGCTGGCGCTCGCCGTGGGTGCCCACACGCACGGCAGCGGCGCGGCGTTTTTTAAAAACATTTCGCTCGACTATTCAAACACGTCGGGCTCGTTCACCATCCAGATCGGGCTTGCCGTCACCTTTGGCGCCGGCGTTGCAGGCGTCGCCTCGTCTGCCGTGCGCGGCACCGCATCCCTCACGCTGTTCATTGGGTACGAGAAGGCAGATGGACACCAGCTTCCGCGACTGCGCGTAGGTGCAGATGTCGATGTCGATGTGATACTCCAGTTCGTAATGTTCAAGTGGACCACCAAGGCTTGGTCGGGGTCGTGGCCCACACTCCTCGATTCGTGGAATATGTCGGTGAACAATGGCAACCAGTATGTGCTCCAGCGCTCTGAGCTCGCATTGGGTGGAGATACGCCTTACACGCTGGATGCCCGCTTCGGCACGCCCGGCAACATCGAGGCGGGCGGCGTGCCGCAATTTATCGCATCGGCCACCATCGTCACCAACGCCGAGCTACTCGCACGCGCCGAGGTTGCAGCCACCGCGATAAACGTCGCGCCTGTCGTGCGCGATTGGGATCAAGCGGTCACGCGCATTGAACTCGAGGCAGATGCAGAAAGCGACGACGCGGGACAAATCGAGCATTTCGTCCATGCACTGATAGAGAACGGCGAAAACGCCGCGCCGATGTATGCGTACACCCATATCGGGCAGGCGAAGGGTGCCGTTGCGGACCCCAACGCCAATTCTGCTGGTGTATCGGAGGACGAGCGTGGCGGCATCAAACCCTCGAGCGACAACGTGCTGTTTACTGGCGTGCTCAGCGAAGCCCACATGAAGCTGGCGATTATTGCCGGCGTAGAATGCCTGTTCCGTATCGCCTCGGTGCGCTACGGCGACAATGGCCGCTCGCGCCTAGTGGTGCACACAAAGGCAAACGGCACGTGGTCTGCCCCCACGCCCGTGGACTTCCCCCTTGGCTTTGGCGAGGGCGACGTGGAGCGCGACGGCATATACGATTACGACTTCGACGTGGTGGAATATACGGACGGTAGGGGAAACAAGGACGCCTACGTGCTGCTGGTCTCGGGCGAGCGCCCCGCCGGTGACAACACCCTTTTCGATGCGGCGAGCACAGCCGGCATACTGTCCGTTGTGCGCCTGCGCATAAGCAACGACGGAGTTCACGTGGTGTCGCATACGTCATGGCGCAGCATCTCGCGCGGCCGCCTGCAAGAGGATGGCTACCATTGCCTGCAGTGCCCGCGCATCACGGTGGGCAAGGCGCTGGTCGACGGGCGTCTGTCGGGTGCCTACCTCCACCGCCGCGGAACCACCGCAGAAAAGGCGCTCGGCAGCGAGGCAGAGGTTGCGCTGGAGTGCTTCACCCTGTGGTCGGACGTTTCGGGCGACAGCCTGACGTTCCGCCAAGTTCTCCGCTTTCCGCAAGCACCGTCGAGTATCGAGCTGGGCGCGCCCGAGAATATCAACGGCAAAATGGTGGTGCCCGTTGCGTACGAGACCGCAAACGGTTGCGGCTGCGCATCGTACGCCGTGATCGGCCAGTCTATCGCGGGCTGGGGCGTTATGTCGCCAGATGCCACAGTACCCCACGCGGTGCCGTGGCCGCAGCACACGGGCTTTTTGGCTACCGTCAACGAGCAACTGCAGCATATTACTTGGACGCGAGGCGCATCGGCATTTGCAACGCAGCCCGTGGGTGCCGCAGGCTGTGGCCCGGCATCGTTTAGCGTAAGCAACAACGGCAGGTGCGTGCTCTATGTAGAGAACACCGATGGCAAGGTGGGGCAAACCTACGACGAAGAAGGCAACCCGGTAGCAGTGATGGGCAAGCACTTCCGCATCTTCGCCAGCACCTTGGCAGGCGATCTGTTTACGGAGCCGTTCGTGATGTGCGAGCTGGACCATCCCGTCGATCAGATAACGACATTTTTGACGTCGGGGAGCATGCTCTCCGCGCTCGCCACGCACATTGTGAGCGCGGAGAAGAGCGAGGCAGAGCTGCACAGCATCGAAGTACCCTTGGTGGCGTGTGCCACTCCGACGGGCGCGGTCGCTACCTCGGGCGCAGTGGTGCCCGGAGCAGCAGGTGAATCCTTTATGGTCACGGTGCGAAACGACGGCAACACCTTGCTGACCGCCGGCACAATCGATCTGTACCGAGAGGGCTCCAGCCAGCCGTTCTCCAGCGCATCCATCGGATTCGGAGTGAATGCACGCATGGTTTCGATCTACGATCCAGAGCTTGCCGAGGACGCTTCGGCCAACGACATGGCACACGTGAGGTACGCGCTCGAGACGCTGGGCGCACGTTTTGCAACGCACCCGCTGGTAGCCGACAACGGCAACGCCGTGCTGGCACCGGGTTGCACGGCACAGTTCCGCATGAGCTTCGCCATCCCCGAGAGTTGGAGCGACGAAGTGGGCAAACGCGTAACGCTGTATGCGAAGGCGCGTAATCTGGTGCCACTCGATCCCGTAACGCTCGAGGAAATTCGACCGGGCGCAAACTCGGCGCTGGGTGCCGTACTGCACGAGCTTCATGTGTCCGATGCGGCATGCGAACGCTCGGAAGTTCAGGTCGGCGTATGCGGCAGCGCGGATACGACAGGACTTCACGACGCCCCGATGACAGCAGACGGCGATGGTGGCTCGAGTGGCGGCGGTACTGACGAGGGCGGCGGCTCCGGCGGAAGCAGCTCCGGCAGTGGCAAGGACCACGGCAATAACAAGCGCTCCGGAAAAGCGGGCGCGCTTGCGGGCACGGGCGATGCCAATGCTCCCCTTACGGCGACCGCTGCAGCACTCGCCGCGGCAGGCGGCGGCCTT
>CABUVH010000002.1 GCA_902494935.1 uncultured Collinsella sp. | reverse complement strand
GCTGAGTTTCCTCCTGAGCGACTCTGCTTGCAGCCGGAGCGAAAGGGGGAAATCTCAGCCCCTCCCGCCCCGGCCGGACAGCTCGACCTACACCGTGTGCTGCGGCAGGTCCTGCAGGGCGATGACGTCCATGCCCATGTCGTTGGCGCTGCCGTGACCCTGCTGGTCCTCACGCACCGCCTCGATGGCACTCACGTACGTGTTGGCGGCAGACATCGCGGTCACGCAAGTCACGCCGCGGCGCACCGCCTCGGTGCGCAACAGATAGCCGTCGCCACGCGAGCCCGGGCCGTACGGTGTGTTGATAATCACCGCGATCTTGCCATCGGCGATGAGGTCACCGATGTTGGGACGCTCGCCGTCGTGCGGGCCGCTGATCTTTTCCACGACCTCACACGTCACGTTGCCTCCGCGCAGCACGCGCGCCGTACCCTCGGTAGAGCAGATGTCAAAGCCCAAGTAGCGCAGGATGCGGGCGACCGAAAGGATATGGCGCTTATCACGATCGCACACGCTGATGAACACCTTACCGCAACTCGGGTCGGGCAGCTTGTAGTCAATCGCCAGCTGCGTCTTGGCATATGCTTCGGGATAGCTCTTGGCGATACCCATGACCTCGCCCGTCGACTTCATCTCGGGTCCCAGGATAACGTCGGCTCCCGGGAAACGACCCCAGGGCATAACGGCTTCTTTCATGCAGAACCAGTCCAGCTGACGCTCGTCGCTCGGCAGGCCCAGGCTCGCGATGGAATCGCCCGTCATGATACGCGCCGCGCACTTGGCCAGCGGCACGCCGGTGGCCTTGGAGATGAACGGCACGGTACGGCTGGCACGCGGGTTGGCCTCGATCACGTAAACAGTCTCGCCCTTGATGGCATACTGCACGTTGACCAGACCGCGGACTCCCAGCGCCATCGCGATGCGGCGCGTGGTCTCGCGAAGCTTCGCCTGCAGGCTCTCGCTAAAGCTGAACGGCGGAATGCAGGTCGCAGAGTCACCGGAGTGGATACCGGCCTCCTCGATATGCTCCAGGATGCCGCCGATGTAGACCTCCTCGCCGTCGCACAGGGCGTCGACGTCGGACTCGATCGCACCCTCCAGGAAGCGATCGAGATACACCGGGTAGTCGGGGCTAATGCGCGCAGCCTCGGCCATGTAATCGCGCAGATGCTCGGCATCGTAGGCGATCATCATGCCGCGACCGCCCAGCACATAGCTCGGACGCACCAGCAGCGGGTAGCCAATGTGCGCGGCAACGGCTTCGGCCTCCTCAAACGAGGTGGCCTGGCCCGCCGGCGGGTACATAATGCCCAGCTTGTCGAGCAGGGCGGCAAAACGCTCGCGGTCCTCGGCAAAATCGATGGCGTCGGGCTTGGTACCCATGATGTTCACGCCGTTCTCCTCGAGCATGCGTGCCAGTTTAAGCGGGGTCTGACCGCCGAGCGTCACTACGACGCCGTCGGGACGCTCAACGTCGATAACGTCCATGACGTCCTCGTAGGTGAGCGGCTCAAAGTACAGGCGGTCTGACGTGTCGTAGTCGGTCGAGACGGTCTCTGGGTTGCAGTTGACCATGATGGTCTCGAAGCCGCGGGCCGCCAGCGCATAGCTCGCGTGCACGCAGCAGTAGTCAAACTCGATACCCTGGCCGATACGGTTGGGACCGGCACCCAGAATCATCGCCTTGGGCTTGCTTGCCGGCGTGGTCTCGTCGGGGGCAACGCACTTCTTGGCGATCGGGCTCGTACGGTAGATGTTCTCGTAGGTCTTATAGTGGTATTCCGTGGCACTCGAGAACTCGGCGGCGCAGGTGTCGACTGTCTTCATGCTGGGGACCACGCCCAGACCCTTACGGTAAGCGCGAACAAAACGCTCATCCGAGCCGGTCAGCGCGGCAATCTCGGCATCGCTCGTGCCATACTGCTTGAGCAGGCGCATCGCGTCGGCGTCAACGTCCTCCACGCGCAGGCCGCGAACGCTCTCCTGGACCCGCACCATATCGTTGATGCGGTTGAGATACCACGGATCGATACCGCAGATGGCGTGGATGCGCGCAACATCCCAGCCACGGCGCAGGGCCTCGACCACAAAGAAGATGCGGTGCTCAGTCGGGGTGCCCACGGCCTGGGCGAGTTCATCGTCGCTCAGCTTATCGGCGCCCTCCTTGCCACCGGCACAAATACCCTGGTGCCCGTCCTCCAGCGAGCGCATGGCCTTGCCAAAGGCCTCCTCAAAGGTGCGGCCGATCGCCATGATCTCGCCCACGGCCTTCATGCGCGTGGTGAGCGTGGGGTCGGTGCCCTTGAACTTCTCGAAGGCAAAGCGTGGCACCTTGACCACACAGTAGTCGATCGTGGGCTCAAAGCAGGCGGGCGTGGCCTTGGTGATGTCGTTGACGATCTCGTCGAGCGTATAGCCCACGGCCAGGCGAGCGGCGGCCTTGGCGATGGGGAAACCCGTGGCCTTGGAGGCCAGCGCGGACGAACGGCTCACGCGCGGGTTCATCTCGATGACAATCAGGCGGCCGGTTTGGGGATTCACGGCAAACTGCACGTTGGAGCCGCCGGTCTCGACGCCGATCTTCTCCAGGATGGCGAGCGAGGCGACGCGCATGCGCTGATACTCAAGGTCGGAGAGGGTCTGCGCCGGCGCCACGGTGATGGAGTCACCGGTATGCACGCCCATGGGGTCGAGGTTCTCGATGGAGCACACGATGATGCCGTTGCCGGCGTGGTCGCGCATGACCTCCATCTCGTACTCTTTCCAGCCCTCGATGGACTCCTCGACCAGCACTTCATGGGCAGGCGAGAGTTCAAGGCCCTGGCTCACGATGGAGACGAGTTCCTCGTGAGTATGCGCGATGCCACCACCGGCGCCGCCCAAGGTAAAGCTCGGACGCAGCACGCAGGGATAGCCCACACGCTCGGCGATGGCCTCGGCGTCAGCCACGCTGTAGGCATAGCCCGAGCGCGCGACCTCCAGGCCGATCTCGGCCATGGCCTCGTTAAAGAGCTTACGGTCCTCACCGCGCTCGATGGCGGCAAGGTCACAGCCGATCATCTCGACGCCGTACGTGTCGAGTGTGCCGTCCTTTGCCAGCTCGACGGCGGCATTCAGACCGGTCTGGCCGCCCAGCGTGGGCAGCAGCGCGTCCGGGCGCTCCTTCTTGATCACGCGCTCGATAAATTCGGCAGTGATGGGCTCGACATAGGTGCGGTCGGCCAAGCCCGGGTCGGTCATGATGGTCGCCGGGTTGGAGTTGACCAGGATGACCTCAAAGCCATCCTCCTTGAGCACCTTGCAGGCCTGGGCGCCGGAGTAATCGAACTCGCAGGCCTGGCCAATGACGATGGGGCCCGAGCCAATGACGAGGATACGCTTGATGTCGGTACGTTTAGGCATGTTAGTTCTCCTCGGTCTCGGTCGCGGCGGAACCATCGTCGGCGAAATTCCAGCCCTGCAGGCGGTCCTTGGCGGTATCGATGTCCAGATAGTTTTCCTCGCCGTCCATGAGTCGCGTAAAGGCGGTAAAGAGATAGTGAGCATCGGTGGGGCCAGGTGAGGCCTCGGGGTGGTACTGCACCGAGAAGCACGGCGCGTCGAGCAGCTGGATGCCCTCGGCGGTGCCGTCATTGAGATTCACATGCGTCAGGCGAATGCGGCCGAAACGCTCGTTCATCACGACCGGCGCGATACCGCGGCGCACCCAGACGCGCAGATCGCCATCGGCCGCGTGCTCGGTCTCGCCGCCCGAAAGCTCGGGGACAAGCTTGCCCAAGCTGGGGAACAACAGGCCAAAGCCGTGGTTTTGCGCGGTGATCTCCACGCGGCGGCTGACCAGATTCATAACCGGCTGGTTGCCACCACGGTGACCGAACTTAAGCTTTTCCATCTGAGCGCCGCACGCCAAGCTGATCATCTGGTGACCGAGGCAAATACCAAAGACCGGCACCTTGCCGATCAGCTGCTGCACCTGCTCGTAGGTCTCCACCACGGCATCGGGGTCGCCGGGGCCATTGGACAAAAAAACGCCATCGGGATTCATGTCGAGCACCTGCTGGGCGGGCGTATCCCACGGCACGACGGTCAGGTCGCAGCCGGCACGGACCAGGCCCTCCAGAATGCCGCGCTTCACGCCGCAGTCGTAGGCAACCACTTTGTGGCGGGCAGGAGCGGCAGGGGCAAGCGCAAAGTCATGCGTAGCGGGCAGGTCGCTCGCAGCAAAAGCGTGGGGCTCAGGGCAGCTCACGGTCTTGACCAGGTTCTCGCCGACCAGCGTGGGCGCGGCGGACAGGCGTTCAGCAAGCTCGTCGACGTCGAAGATCTCCGTCGAGATTATGCCCATCTTGGAACCGTTGTCGCGCAGGTGGCGCACGAGAGCGCGGGTGTCGACGCCCTCGATAGCGACGATGCCGTATGCACGCAGGTACTCCGGCACGCTGACAGTCGAGCGCCAGTTAGAAGGCGTGGCGCACATGTCGCGGACGACCATGCCACGCATGGCGGGAGCGCTCGCGGGGCGAGCGGTATCGCCGGGGAAGGCCGACTGGACGTCGGTCTCGTCAATGCCGTAGTTGCCGATCTGCGGATAGGTCATGGTTACGATTTGACCGGCATAGCTCGGGTCGGTCATGACCTCAAAGTAGCCCTCGAGCGACGTGTTAAAGCAGACCTCGCCGGTTGCGGTACCCTCGGCACCACATGCACGGCCATAAAAAATGGTCCCATCCTCAAGATACAGGATGCAGGGACCGCAGGTGCCCTTGCTGGTTTTAGCCAGCATACGCTGGCACAGCTCGCTGGGCGCGATGGTGCGGGCGGCAGCGCCCGCAATATGGTTGTTCGCCATAGTTCTCCTTCCCGGTCTCACAGGACCGGCTTAAAGGTGTGTAGTTAGGCCTCGCGGTATTCTAACCGCAAGCATCGCCCATGGCATTAATTACATAGAATTGTTTACAAAATGATAATTATGACTTCCTGTGCATAATGATTTTTCTGGGACGGGGATTAAAAAATCATTCTGAAAGCAGGGCTTTGTCGCCAACTGCATACATGACAGAATGATTTTTTAATCCCCGTCCCAGAAAAATCATCCCGCGTGGGCTTGCGGCTCACGCGGGATGACATCGTTCTATGTGGCTGCGGACTACTTTTGCTTGTCCTGCTCCAGCAGCTCGGACGGCGTGCGATCGAGCTTTCCGCCGCGGAAGATCTCTCGACCGTGCAGACGATGCTCAAGATCGCGCTCGGCCTGCTCCTCCGTGATCTTGGTCTGGCTCACCACCGGGTCCTCGATCAGCGATGAAACCGAGTTGACCTGTTTTTGAATGCGCTCGGCAATGGTGTCGTCCATGCTTACGATGCGCATCTTCCAGTCGATACTCGTGGCGTTGGACGAGCTCTTGGTCCAAACGAACGTCAGGATGGCGCTTTGGTGCCCCTGAGCAGGAAACATGCCAAAGAAGGAATCATGCTGGATCCTGCTGTCCTCGTCGATATAGGCGTGAACGTTATACACCACACGGTCGATCTTGTCGTTGAGCAGGGCATTGGTTGCGAGCGCCGCCGCCTGAATCTGACCGTTGGACAGCAGCTCGAGCTCATTGGCAGAAGACGTGTCCAGCACCGTCACCTCAACCGTGCCCGTGCGCTCATCTGCCTCGTCGACGGTAAAATCGAGCGGGAACTGCGTAAAGCCATTGCCCCATTCAAGTCCACCCTTGAGCGCGGTCGAAACGGTATCCACCGAAACACTTTCGGAAAGGTTCGCGGTATTCAGACGTCGCATCACGCCGTAGCCAATCTGCATGCCAACAATCAGCACCAAAATGCCGATAACCACGGCCATGGCGGTCTTCGTAATGGTATGGCTCACCTGCGAGCCCGAAGGGTCGTCCTCGGACAGCGGGTCGATATGTTTTGCCTGGCTCGCGCGATCCTCGCTGCGCAGCCGCGCCAGCGTCGCCTTGTCGCCGCGCTTGACGGCGGCCTCTTTCTCGCGCATGCGCTCGGTGCGCTTTTTGGCGAGCGTAGGATCCAAGACGCCGGATGCATCGATTTCGGAGAATAACTCCGTCACTTCTTCCGGAGTCAAAGGGTTCTTATCAGCCATGATCTTCCTGTCATATCAATCAGTCGAGCTCGTGCGCACGCGCACCTTCGAACTGCATTCGATAGTAACGGGCATAGGTGCCGCCACGGGCGAGAAGCTCCTCGTGCGTGCCACGTTCCACAACGCGACCATGCTCAACGGTCGCAATCTCGTCAGCATGCTTAATAGTCGAGAGACGGTGGGCGATGATGATCGTGGTACGGCCGCGTGCCAGCTCTTCGAGCGACTCCTGCACCGCTTCCTCGCTCTCGTTATCCAGGGCACTCGTCGCCTCATCCAAAATAAGGATCTTGGGATTCTTGAGAAAAACGCGCGCGATGGCGACGCGCTGCTTTTGACCACCCGAAAGACGGCTGCCGCGCTCGCCCACCACGGTGTCGTAGCCCTGCGGAAGCGATTCGATAAAGGTATCAATATTGGCGCGGCGGGCCGCTTCGGCGATCTCTTCTGCCGTGGCGCCCGGCTTGCCGTAGGCGATGTTCTCGCCGATCGTTCCATCAAACAGGTACACATCTTGCTGCACCAGGCCGATGGCACGGCGCAGACTATGCTGCGTCACGTCGCGCACATCCTGGCCGTCGATGCTAATGGAGCCGGCGGCAACGTCGTAAAAGCGCGGCAACAGCGAACAAGTCGTCGATTTGCCGCCGCCCGAGGGACCAACCAAAGCGATGGTCTGACCGGGCTTGATGGACAGGTCCATGTGGTCGATAACAGGGCGTCCGTCGGCGCCGCGCTCGCCCAATTCAACATCCTCGTAGCTAAAGCACACGTCGCGGTATTCCACAGCACCAGCCGTCACCTGCAGATCCGCAGCACCCGGCTTATCCTGAATATCGGGGACAGTCGAGAGCACCTCATCCATGCGCTTAAAGCCGGCGATGGCTTTCTGATACGTCTCGGCCGAATTAACGAGCGTCTCGAGCGGCGTGCAGAACAGCGAAATGTAGAGCGCGAAGGTTGCCATATCGACCGCCTGCAGCTGACCCTGGGCAACGAGCCAACCGCCGAGGAGCACCACGATCACATAGAGCACGCCCGAGAGCAGGCCATACGTCGCGGTATAGACGCCCATGGCGTGATACATGTTCTCCTTGGACGAAAGGTAGCGATTGTTCGAGGCACGAAACTTAGAGCGCTCGGTCTGCTCATTGGCAAAGCTCTTGACCACACGCATGCCCGCCAGCGAGTCCTGCAGTTGCGCGTTGATGCCGCTAATCTTTTTGCGGTTATCGCTAAAGACCTCGCGCATGCGCATATTCTGCCAAAACATAATGACCGCGAACACCACCGTAACCACAGCCATGGCGAGTGCGAGCACCGGCGCGATGGTAAACAGAATCACAAACGAGCCGATAATCTCGATGCCGCAAATAATGATCCATTCGGGCACGTGGTGCGCCGCCTCGCAGATATCGAACAGGTCATTGACCACGCGGCTCATCATGTCGCCCGAGCTGTTGCGATCGAAGTATGCAAAGCTAAACCGTTCGTACTGATCGAACAGGTCCTCACGCATCTTGGACTCCATGCGCGCGCCCATCACGTGGCCCCAATAGCTCACAAAGTAGCGGCAGGCGCAGCGGATGGCATACATCAGCACCAGCCCCACCGCAATCATACCGAGTGCCCGCATAATGGCAGCCTGACCCTGGGTAAACAACCCTCCGGTCAGATTGCGCAGGATAATGGGAAACGCCAGGTCAATGGCGGCAAGCACCAGAGCACAAAGAGTATCAGCAACAAAAAGCCCCATCTGGGGCTTGTAATACGAAAGAAACCTCTTAAACATAGTCACCTTACGCGGTTTTACCAAACCGCGTTTCGTCTCGACGCTGCAAGTGCTCCATTTGGACAATCTGGCCTTCAATCGTCGGTCGCGTATATCCATACGCTTCCCTCCTCTTTTAGGCCACCTTGTCTCAAATGGAGCACTTTCGCTGACTTACACAAACCCGCGGGATCATCCCCGCTCGTTAAAGTTCCGCTCCACCCAAACGATGAGCAATGCTGTCGCAAGCCAAGGCACCCACAACGGTCTTGGCATCCTCGATCTTGCCGTCGAGCACGGCATCGATCAGCTCATGCAGTGGCACCAGGTCGACGTTGACAAACTCGTCATCGTCGGGATCGGGCGCATCAAACTCGAGCTTGGTGGCCAGGTAGATGTGAATGATCTCGTCGCAAAAACCGCAGGTCGTGACAATCGACGTCAAAAAGCGAATGCGACCAGCCCTAAAGCCCGTCTCCTCATGCAACTCGCGCTTGGCGCAATCGAGCGGGTCCTCGCCCGGATCGAGCTTGCCGGCGGGAATCTCGACCGTCACGCGGTCGATGGCGGTGCGATACTGACGTACCAGCACGATCTTGCCGCTCTCGGTCAGTGCCACAACGGCCGCCGCACCCGGATGGCGAACGATATCGCGGGCGCTGCGGTGACCGTTGGGCAGCTCAACCTCAAGACGGTGGACGTCGAGGATCTTGCCCTTCCAGGCGCACTCCTCCGAAAGAATCTTCTCGTGTAGCTCGGCATCGTGCGGGTCGTCGTCGCCCAGCACCAGCGCCGGCTCGTCAGCGACCTCGCCACCCGGCTCGCCCTCGGCGTGCCCATACATGCGGCCGTCCTCTTCGACGATCTGCGCGTCCACGAGCTCTTCGTTCTTCTCGTCCATCCGTCTCATTCCTCTCGGATTTTAGGCATCCCAGGCATCGCGGCCGCGCAGCGCGCGCAGACCAATGTCGTGACGCAGGGTCTTGCCCTCAAAGTTGATCTTCTCGCAGGCCTCGTAGGCAAGGTCGCGAGCGTTCTCGAACGTATCGCCCAGTGCGGTCACGGCGAGTACACGACCGCCGTTGGTCACGAGCTTGCCGTCCACCACAGCGGTGCCGGCGTGGTACACCGTCACGTTCTCCATGGCCTCGGCGTCCTCGATGCCGGTAATGAGCTTGCCCTTCTCGTAGCTGCCGGGATAGCCCGCGCTCGTCAGAACAACGGCAACGGCCCACTCGTCACGCCAATCGAGTTCAACCTGATCGAGCTCGCAGTTGGCGCAGGCAAGCATGACCTCGACCAGGTCGTTCTTAAGGCGCGGCAGCACGACCTGCGTCTCGGGATCGCCAAAGCGGGCATTGAACTCCAGCACCTTGGGGCCGGCGGGGGTAAGCATAAAGCCGCCGTACAGGCAGCCGCGGTAGTCGATGCCCTCGGCGGCAAGCTCTGCCACGGTCTGTTCCATGACCTTCACCATGGTGGCATGCTCCTCGTCGGTCACGATAGGCACCGGGCTGTAGACGCCCATGCCGCCCGTGTTGGGGCCCTTGTCGCCCTCGAGCGCGCGCTTGTGGTCCTGCGAGGTGGCCATGGGACGAACGGTCTTGCCGTCGGTAAAGGCCAGCAGCGAGCACTCAGGGCCGGTCAGCATCTCCTCGATAACCACCGTATTACCGGCATCGCCAAAGGCTCCGCCAAAACACTCACGCACAGCCTCCTCGGCCTGCGAAAGCTCGGTTGCCACGATAACGCCCTTGCCCGCGGCAAGGCCGTCGGCCTTGACGACCAGCGGAGCACCCTGCTCGCGCACATAGGCAAGAGCCGAAGCCTCGTCGATAAATGAGCCATAGGCTGCCGTCGGGATACCAGCGCGCTCCATGAGCTGCTTGGAGAACAGCTTAGAGCCCTCCATCTGGGCGCCCTCGGCACCCGGGCCAAAGCACGGGATGCCCGCCGCGCGGACGGCGTCTGCAACGCCCGCCACGAGCGGAGCCTCGGGGCCAATCACCACGAGTCCGCATCCATGGCTCTGGGCAAACGCCGCCACGGCCGCAGGATCGCAATCGTCGAGAACCACATTCTCGCCGCAGCTCGCGGTGCCGCCGTTACCCGGCGCGATGTAGAGCTTGCCGGCGCGCGGTGATGCTGCGAGCTTGGCTGCCAGAGCATGCTCGCGGCCGCCGCTGCCCAACAACAGGATGTCGATGGTTTGAGTGTCCGCCTTCAAGGGTGCCTCCTCTATGGATTACCGGCCCGCTCCGCGCGGGCCCATTACAAGCAAATATACCCCTCGGCCGCCCATCTGGACTGCAAAGGGGTATATCGCAATAACCAAATAACGCCGATTACTTCCAGAATCGGTTGATGATCTGCTCGCGACCGGCGCCGACGCCGATAAACGTCACGCGGGTGTGTGCCAGATCCTCGATAAATGCCACGTAGTCCTGAGCCTCCTGCGGCAGCTCGTCAAAGCTGCGGCAGCCGGTGATGTCGCACTTCCAGCCAGGGAGCTCCTCGTAGATGGGCTTGGCATGCTCAAAGCGCACCTGGTGCTCGGGTACGCTCGTGTAACGTTCGCCGTCGACGTCATAGGCAACGCACACCTTAATGGTGTCGAAGGCCGAAAGCACGTCGAGCTTGGTCACGGCGATGTCGGTGAGGCCGTTGACACGTGAGGCATAGTTGGCGATAGGGCCGTCAAACCAGCCGCAGCGACGACGGCGGCCGGTGGTCACGCCGTACTCGTAGCCCTCCTCGGTCAGCGTGTGGCCGGCCTCGGACTCGTAGGAAAGCTCGGTGGGCATGGGGCCCGAACCGACGCGGGTGATATAGGCCTTCATGACGCCCAGCACGCGGTCGACGTTCTTCATGCCGACGCCGGAACCGGTAATGGCGCCGCCGGCGGTGCAGTTGGAAGACGTCACGTACGGATAGGTGCCGTGGTCGATGTCGAGCAGCGTCGCCTGGGCGCCCTCAAACAGCAAATCCTTGCCCTCGTCGATCATGTTGTTGAGCAGCAGGCTCGTCTCGGTGATGTAGGGGCGCAGGCGCTCGGCCATGGGCAGGTACTCGTCGCAAATCTGGTCCACGGTGTAGGTGGGCAGGTTGTAGATGAGCTCTAGCTCGGGGTTCACGCGGGCAAGAGCGGTCTCCAGCTTATCGCGGAACAGCGCCTCATCCAGCATGTCCTGCATACGCAGGCCAATACGGGCCATCTTGTCCTGGTAGCACGGACCGATGCCGCGCTTGGTGGTACCGATGTTCTTCTTGCCGAGCTTCTGCTCAAAGGCGCCATCCAGATCGATGTGGTACGGCATGATGACATGCGCGTTGCCGCTGATCTTGAGATTCTTGGTGGTGATGCCGTCGGCCTCGAACATGTCGATCTCCTCAAGGACGACCTTGGGGTTGACGACGCAGCCGTTACCGATCACCGACACGTGGTCGGAATACATGATGCCGGAGGGCACCTGGTGCAGGCCGTACTTCTTGCCGTTGACGACGATGGTGTGGCCGGCGTTGTTGCCGCCCGAATAGCGCACGACGGCATCAAAGTCGCCGGCGACCAGGTCGCAGATCTTACCCTTGCCCTCATCGCCCCACTGGGCACCGACCAAAACGGTTGACGGCATGTTTACTCCTCACATTCATGGACTGTCCGCACACCGCAAGTGCGCAGAAGCACAAAACATTCCCAGTATACCCGTGCAACGGGCGCCTGTCCTACTCCTCGGTATGCGCCCCATCAAGCTCATAGAACTTAGTGGATGCCGGCAGGAACATCAGGTCGACGTCGCCAATCGGGCCCGAACGGTTCTTGGCCACGACGATACGCGTAACGCCCTCGTCGGGTCGGTCGTCGCGCGAGGCCTCGGCCTCGTCGGCGGATCGGTCCAAGAACATGACGATATCGGCATCCTGCTCGATGGAGCCCGATTCACGCAGGTCGGACAGCTGCGGGCGCTTGCCGGTACGGGACTCGACCTGACGCGACAGCTGCGACAGCGCGATCAGCGGAATCTTGAGCTCCTTGGCCATAATCTTCAGACCACGCGACATCTCGGAGACCTCGACGGTGCGGCTCTCGGAACGACGTCCAGGCGGGGGACTCACCAGCTGCAAATAGTCCAGGATGATGATGGCCTTCTCCTTGTTATGGAGCATGCGGCGGCTCTTGGCGCGAATCTCGGTCACCGTGGTGCCGGGCGTATCGTCAATCAGAATATCGAGCTTGGACAGCGTCTGCGTGGCCTCATTGATGTTGGCCCACTGCTCGGGACTAATGCGGCCCGTACGGAAGTCGCTGATCGAGATCATGGCATAGGCGCAAATCAGACGCTGGGCAATTTCCTTGCCCGACATCTCCAGCGAGAAGAAGCCGACGGTATAGCCCGCGGCGGCGGCGTTGAGCGCCAAGTTCAGGGCGAACGACGTCTTACCAACGGCGGGGCGGGCGCCGATAATGATGAGCTGGCCCTCGCGGAAGCCCATGAGCATACGGTCGAGCGACGGAAAGCCCGTGGGCACGCCTGCAGCCTGACCGCCGGCCTTGCACACTTCCTCGGCCTCGTTATAGGCCTCGACCATAAACTCGGTCAGCGTCTTGTAGCTCGACTTAACCTCACGCGCCGTGACCTTGAGCAGTTTGCTCTCGGCCAGCTCCACGACCTCTTTGGTGTCGGTGGGGGCGTTGTAGGCCAGCGCGTTGATCTCGTTGGTGGCGCCAATCAGCTCGCGCAGCATCGAGTCGCGGCGAACGATGGCGGCATGGTGCTGCCAGTTGACGAGCGACAGAGTCTGTCCCATCAGCTCCAAAATGTACGCCTCGCCGCCCACGGCATCGAGCTTGTTGATGCTTCGCAGGTAATCGATCAGCGAGATAGAGTCAATGGGGATGCGACTGTTATACATATCGACCATCGCGGTATAGATGGTCTTATGAATGGGCCGGTAGAAGTCATCGGGCTGCAGCTCGACCTGGGCCTCTTCGACCACATCGGGCGAGAGCAGCATAGCGGCCAGCACGTTGGCCTCTGCATCTTGGTTTTGGGGGAGACCCAACTTGGAGCCACGGTCCTCGACCGTCAGCCCCGTCTCCCTATCGTCATATGCCATGAGCATCCTCATTCATATCGCTTGCGAGCATCCATAGTATCAGCCACGGCTATAAATCGAGCCGCGCCTTGGCAATCATCACCGAACCAAACGGATGAACGGTCCCATACACGGGACCGCATCTCAATGACTGCTATGAACTCACCCGGCGCAAAAAATAAAAGGGCGCCCTGGTCTCCCAGAGCGCCCTTCTTAGAACAAGATTGTTGCGTTGCAGCAAATGCTACTCGGCAGCAGCCTCGGTCTCGACCTCGGCGGTCTCGGTCTCGGCGACCTCAGCGGTCTCCTCAACCTCAGCCTCGGCAGCGAGCTCCTCGGCGGTAACGCCGACGAGAACGACAACCTCGGCCTTGATCTCGCGGTACAGCGAGATAGCGACGGTGTGGGCACCGGCAACCTTGATGGGCTTACCGAGCTCGACGCGCTTGCGGTCGATATCCATACCGAGCTGATCCTTGATGGCGTCAGCGATCATAGCGGCGGTAACGGAGCCAAAGAGGATGCCCTCGTCGCCAACCTTGACGTCAACGGTGACCTGCTTGCCCTCGAAGGCAGCCTTGGTCTCGTTGGCGGTAGCCAGACGGACGGCCTCGCGCTTGGCGATGTTGTTGCGACGCTCGTCAAGCTGCTTGAGGTTGCCCTTGGTGGCGGCAACAGCGAGCTTCTTGGGGAACAGGAAGTTCTCAGCGTAACCCTGAGCGACCTCTACGACGTCACCCTCGCCGCCCTTGCCCTTGATCTCATCGAGAAGAATAACCTTCATGGTGCGTCTCCCTTCTTAGCCGCGGTCGCGGTTGCCACGAGAGGAAACCACGGGGACGGTGTACGGCAGGAGAGCCATCTCGCGGGCGCGCTTGATGGCGTTGGCGATGTCATGCTGATGCTGCGTGCAAGCGCCAGTGACGCGACGGGGCTTGATCTTGCCACGGTCGGTCATGTACTTACGGAGAAGCTGAGTGTCCTTATAGTCGATGAACTCAGTGTTCTCCTTGCAGAACTGGCAGTACTTACGACGCGGCTGACGTGCAGAATAATCATTAGCCATGTCAAAATACCTTTCGTTTGGCAACTTCGGCGAGCCGAAGCCGCCTCTCACTCAAAAATAGGTGAACAACCCTTAGAACGGGATGTCCTCATCGTAGACGTCGACCGCGGGCGGCGTAGCCACCGGTGCGGCAGGACGCGCTGCGGGCGCGGGAGCTGCGGGGGCGTAACCGCCCTGATCGTAGCCACCCTGGCCACCACGGGAGCTCATAAACTCGATCTCATCGACGATGACCTCAAGCTTGCTCCGGCGCTGGCCGTCGCGCTCCCAAGAGCTGTAGCGCAGCTTGCCCTCGATCGCGACCTTGTTTCCCTTTGCCAGGAAGCGGCTCACGGCCTCGGCGCGGGTGCCGAACATAGTGCAGTCGACAAAGTTGGGATAGTCCTCCCACTCGCCAGTCTGCGCGTTGCGGCGACGATCGTTCACGGCGACGCCAAAGGACAGAACCTGGGTTCCGCCGGCGGTGGCGCGCAGCTCGGGATCGCGGGTGAGGTTACCGGTGATGTTCACTCGATTGATGCTCATAACTCACTACTTCCTCTTGGGGCACAAGCCCAGTCCAAAACGACAGTCTTACTCCTGGTCGTCGCGACGGACGATCATGTGGCGGACCACAGCGTCGGTGATGCGCAGGACGCGATCAAGCTCGGCGATCTGGGTAGGATCTGCGTGGAAGTTGATGAGGGTGTAGTCACCATCGGTGAGGTCGTTGATCTCGTAGGCGAGCTTGCGCTTGCCCCACTCGTCAACGGAGTCGACCTTGCCAGCGCCCTCAGCGATCGTGGTATCGATACGCTTCATAACAGCGAGACGAGTCTCGGGGTCGAGCGACGGGTCAACAAAGAACAGCAGTTCATAAGCCTTCATATTGTCACCTCCTCTGGGCAAATGTGGCTTCAGGTCGTGAAGGTGCGCCTGAAGCAGGAAAAGACTTGGTAATAATATCTTTCAACCTCCCAGGCTGCAAGAATATGCAGCTACAACCTCATGACCTCCACATATACCCATGCTTACACGGCTCTTCATGCGTATTCCAACCAAATGCTGACCAAGAGCTTGACGAATTCGATAGCAAGATACGCTGCGGCGAGGACAACCTGAGTCAAACCGCAGGTCGCCGATTGCAGGGTTGTGGTCACGAAATGCATACCACCGGTTCAATCGATTGCCTCAAAATTTTTAAATTCGCTGCCACGTCATTCATGAATACCTATTTTGAACAGATCATCGAGCGGGATCTGGCTGGTCAGGATGCTTTTTTAGTACTCATCTGGCACATGCCGGATACGGGCGCGGAGCGAGCGCTTTAAAAAATGCCAAGTTTTCTGTTTGCACTTTTCGATTCCTCGTGTATACTGACTTTCGCATTTAACGGAGAGTTGTCCGAGTGGCCGAAGGAGCACGATTGGAAATCGTGTAGGCGTCAAAAGCGTCTCCAGGGTTCAAATCCCTGACTCTCCGCCAGTTAATTCCAAAGCAGGCCTTAGTGCCTGCTTTGTTTTTACCCCACGCGGAGGGGTGGCAGAGTGGTTGAATGCGGCGGTCTCGAAAACCGTTTGGCCTGTATAAGGTCACGAGGGTTCGAATCCCTCCTCCTCCGCCATTTAGATTGAGGAAGCTCCCAGTATTGGGGGCTTTTTTGTTTTGAGTCCCTAACAAGCAAATACGGCGGAGGAGGAGGGATTCGAACCCGCCAGGGCGCGGAGCGTAAAGAAAACGCGCCAACGGCGCGTTTTTAGCGCAGCGCGGTCGGCGTAAGCCGACCGGATAAATTTTGAGCTCTGCTCAAAGTTTAGACATCCCTCCTATTCAGCCACGCCCCCATCGCGTTCAGCATCAACCCAGACCCCCGAACATGTACATCACCCTCCAAAGATGTCGAAAAATGTCGTTTTTGGAGTGTGATGTACACGTTTGCATATGACGCGCACCGAACATGAGTCGATTTACTCGTATCCGGTATATTTCCCCACCTCAACGGACATAAGAGTTTGGTGTCAGCTCGAAGCGAGAGGCCCCTAATGGATACTCCTGTTCTCATTTCGCATAAAACGGCGTGGCTCGTCCATCATGCACCGCGGAACCTGGTTCAAGCCGTCGCACAACGCGACTACCAGATAGGTGTGCGGGGCCTCTCTACCCAGCAACGCATCGCGCGCATTCGGCAGGCACTTACCGACTGCGGCATTCCGTCCACCATGCTCAAGACTATCGACATCTCCGTAGTATTTGCTTTCGAGCGAATTCGCACCAGCGGTGTCGCTTGCCACGTTCTTGGCCGAAATCTACCCTACGACTATATTGACGAGTTGACCCCCGGCATTTTTATCACCGACGAAGCCCTTACCTTCGTATTCGCTGCCGAGTGGATGGACAGAATCGAATACCTCGAATACGGCTACGAAGTTTGCGGTGATTATCGCATGGGGTTCAACCCCGATGACCTTTATACCGAGCAGCCAGCCACCACTTCCAAGGACGAAATTGTCGAACTGCTCGATCGTCACCCCGGCAAACCCGGTGCCACACGCGCCAGACTCGCGCTCAGGCATATCTACGACCACTCAGCCTCACCCATGGAGACCGCATCCGCTATCGCCCTTTCACTCCCGACAAGCGAAGGCGGCGTTGGCATCCGAGGTATCGAACTCAACAAGCCACTCGAAATCCCTAAACGACTTTGGCATTGCACCAAAGCTCGAACGCTCAAAATCGATGCTCTCATTACCTATAAGCGTAGAGAGCTCGGCATCGAATATAAGGGCGGCTTTCACGACGAGGTCGAACGCAAGGGAGCAGATGCGGAGCGGGAGGCCGTGCTCGCCCAAATGGGCTATCGCATCATCACGCTCACCTCAACGCAATTTGCCAGCCAACTCGCTTTTCACCGTGCCATGAACAATATCCGCGAAGCGCTCGGCATGCCTCGTTGCATAGATGCCGAGTATCAGCGAAAGCAAAACGAACTGCGCAAGGTACTTATCCGCAACTGGAAGAGCGATCAAGCCGAAGAGTCGCCTTCTGAGTAACGACGGACCCGCTCGCTCCGCGCTCCCCAACATGTACATCACCCTCCAAAAACGACATTTTTCGACATCTTTGGAGGCTGATGTACGTACTTGAAACCTATGACCGTACCCAGTCCCGACCGTTTGCCGAGCAATAGGGTCGCAGTCGTCGCCGAACATGTACTATGTACGGGCATTGTCCAATCCCGTAACTCAAAGGACCCCATCTTGCCCGTCGTCGCCGCCATAACCGTTACCTCACATGCCTCGGATGCCATGGTCGCTATCCCATTTTGGCTCGAGATGTTCGCCGTTGTCGCTGCATCGATCTCGGGTGTGCTGGTTGCGCGCGAACACAAGCTCGACCTGGTGGGCGCGGTCGCACTCGCGGTAGTCTGCGGTCTGGGCGGCGGTCTTTTGCGCGATATGACACTCCAGGTCGGCAACGTCTACATCCTCAACCAGCCGATGGCGCTGCCGCTCTCCATCGCCACGGCGGCCATCATCTACATCTTCCCGGCAATCGTCGATAAACCCGAGAAACTCATCCCATTGCTCGACATCATCTCGGTCGGCATCTATGCCGCCACCGGCGCAGACAAGGCGCTGGTCTACGGCTTTGCGCCGGCGGTGTGCATCATGATGGGCTTTTTTACCGCGGTGGGCGGCGGCATGCTGCGCGACGGCTTTATGGGCGTGGTTCCGGGCATTTTCCAACGCACCAACTTTTATGCCATCGCGGCCATCGCCGGATCGGCAAGCTATGTAAGCCTCGTCATGAGTGGCTTGGTCAGCAATGTTGCCGCGCTGGTCGTATGCGTTATCGTGACCATGGGTCTGCGCTGGCTCTCGCTGCGCTTTGACATCAAAAGCCCCACCGAAGAAGACATCGCGCACTTTTTACATCGCAAAAAGTAGATAGCACGGCACGACCCTTCGAAATGAAACCGAGAGGTTCTTTTAGAGCGCTCACACGTTGGGTACCCTGTTAGATATATGCCGAGTATCTAACGAAGGATTCACTATGCCCTGCAATCAATTCCCGTCGACCCAGCGCCGTAAAGCGTGGGGCCGCATCACCATCCTGTTTGTGCTCATCGCGCTCGCGCTCACCGTGCTTCCCACGGCGTCGTTCGCCGGCACGGACACCGCAGGCAACGTACTTGCGACCGACAATGACGCCAATCCGACCGGCGTCGAGGGTGACCTGTACTGGGCCGGCCAGGCCCTCGACTTGGATGATGTGTCCATCGACCGCGATATCATCGCCGCGGGCGATACTCTCTCGATCCGCGACTGCACCGTAGGCGGCGCCATTCGCCTGGCGGCGCGCACCATCGATATCTCCAAAACCGCAATCGATGGCAGCGTGACGGTAGCCGGTCAGCATGTCGTGCTCAACGCTGGTAGCACCGCCAACTGTTTTTACGCGATAGGCGAGACGGTTGCCCTGCGCGGCTCTACCAAGTCGGCAGCGCTTGCGGGCGATACGGTGACCATCGATGGCACCGTCGAGGGCGATGTCGAGGTTTGGGCCGACAAGCTCATCCTGGGCAAGAACGCCCACATCACCGGCACCGTGAACGCGCACGTCTCCGAGGACCCCGAGCGTGCCGCAGGAGCCGAGGTAGGCGCGCTCAAGATCGACCGCACCGAGAACGAGGATACTTCCACCGTTAACGATGTCATCGGCGGTATCGTCGCCGCGGCACTCTCGACCTGCTTTGTCGCTCTGCTGCTCGAGCTCGTCTTTCCGCGCGCGACTGCCAGCGCCGCCGGCATGCTCCACCAGCACCCCACGCCCCTGTGGGTGAGCGGTCTTCTGGGTACGATTGTTATCGTCCCCGCCGTCCTACTGCTGATTATCTCTATCGCTGGTCTGTCGCTTGCCGGAGCCCTCTTGTGCGGCGTTATCGGCATCGCGTTGGTGTCGAGTGCCTTTGCGGGGTGCGCGATCGTCCGCATGGTCGGACACAACCAGAACCGCTACGCCATGGCAGCCGTGGGCGGCATAATCGCAGGCGCCCTCACGGGGCTTCCCCTCGTAGGTGACTTCATCAGCGGCGTGGCCTTTGTCTTTATGCTCGGCTACGTTATCCAGATCATCTGGCGAAACGCCCGCCTCAAGCCGCAGCAGGCTGCCAACACCCCGGGCCTTCCCTCCGCCTAACCGCCAACCACCACAAAGGGGACAGGCACCTTTGTGGTGGTACACAAACAAAGCGGGGCACCCGATCGCATCGACCGGGTGTCCCGCTTTTTCATGTCTCTAGTTGATATTCGAGACGAACGATTACTCCTCAGAGCCGTCGTCGCGCTTACGGCTACGGATGAGATGCACCACGCCGATACACAGCACCGCGCCACCAGCAATCCAAGTGAAGGTCACGCCGTTGAGGCCGGTGAGCGGGAGGCCGATGGACTTGGTGTTGCCAACGTTGATGGTGACTTCGCCAGCGGCAGCGTTGGTGCCGGTGTTATCCATGCCGGTCAGCCTGTTGTCGCCGGCAGTGTCATCAAGCTTGCCGAAGGCGATGTCGGTGCGATTCTTGTCGTCCTTGGAGACTTCCGCCTTAAGCTCCGACACCTTCATCGTCGAATCGTCATAGTTCGGGGTGATGGTGAAGGTGAAGGGGCTGGCTTTGGTGTACTTGGTATCGTCGGGGGTCTGGACCTCGGTCACCTTGTAGGAGCCGGCGTCGAGGCCGGAGACGGCTATCTTGCCTTCATTGCCGGACTTGAACTTCACGTATTCGGGGAGGTTGCTAGCGTCGGTAACGGTCACGAGCTGGCCCGCGACGACGCCCTTGGCGGCGTCCGGCTTCGAGGCGACGTACTGTCCCTGGGTGTTCGCGTCGGCGGACTGGATGGTGAAGACGGCACCCTGAAGGCCCTGCTCGGTGCCCTGGTCGACCTTGTTGAGGTTGAGCCTAAACGTGAAGTCGGCGACGGTGTCCTTGATCGTCTCGCCCGTGCCGTCGGCATACGGGTTGTTAGAGTACGTGAGCGTAACGGTGTTGGGGTTGCCGCCCTCGCTGCCATCAGCGGAGTTACCAGTCACGGCATTACTGTTGAGCTTGGCCTTGTAGAAGACGACGATCTGGGTGTCTGCGGTCACGCCCTCGACGTCCTTGAGGCCCTTATCGCCGTTGCCGGCCTTGAACTCCACCGTCAGTGTTTTGCCGGTGCCGGCATAATCCACCGAGTAGTGGTCCGTGTCGATCTTGGTATAGACGCCATTGTTCAGCGCGTACACCTCAACCGAACCGTTGACATAGTCGAGGCCGCCGGAAAGCACGTCCGTGAACTTGTAGGCATAGGTGCCGAAGGTGGCATAGTTGCTGGCGATGGTGCCGGTGAGCTTATAGTTGACCTCCTGGCCGATCTGGGAGTCGGCGACGTCCTTCCAGCCCTTCTCAGGCACGGCCGTGAGCTCATTATTCGCATTGTTATCATCGAGAATCTTCTTCTCAACCGTGGGGACGCTCTTCTTGGGCTTAACGGTCGTGGGGCTGGTGCCATCAATCACGGCGTACACAGGAGAGGTGAACGCATCAGTCGACTTGCCGTCAGGCTTACCGGCGGTATCGGTGAGGAAGAGCCAGTAGCCAGCCTCAAGTCCAGAAAGGGTCGCGTCGCCCGTGGTCGTCTTCTTCCAGCCGGACTTGCCCTCCAGGTTGGCGGCGATCGAGCTGAGGACGTTGTTACTCTCCACCTTCGAGTCAGCCACGGTAACCCCGGCGTTGGTGTTCAGCCATTCGGCGGCATCCTGCGCGATATCACTAAAGTAGGAGGGGTCCTTCACCTGAATAGCTGCCACCACGGCCATCTTAATCTCAGGGCTGGCCCAATCGATACCGCTCACCGTCGTGGCTCCATTAGTTGTAGTCACATTCGCCTTGAAGATCTGGATGCCCTTATAGGTCGTGGACGCTGCATAATCAGGATCATTGAACGTTACGGTCGAGCCACCCCCAGCCGCAAACGCCATGGTCACTGGCGCCATGACTCCGCCGAAGCTCAGGGCTGCGGTTAGGCCGGCGGTTACTGCCAGGCGGGCGATGTTCTTGGTTGTCTTCATGTTTGGTCCTCTTTCTTGGAGGGTTCTCTAGTAACTTTTTCAAAACCAATGATCATCAGGTCGATAGACCTGCTCGTCACTCGCTACGGAGGCTGTACGCCATTGAGCAAGGGGGGGGGACAATTATTTTTCACGGCGACCTCCTCCCCGCTTGATGACGAGCGCGACAACAATAACCGCCACTCCGACGGCAGCCAAAACCGCCACCAGCACCAACGTTCTATCTCCCGTCGAGGGCATAAAGCCTCGACTTGCTTCTTTGCTTGGGGTGTTAAGCACCGATAGCTCAATCGAACCCGTCCCGGCATCGGCGGTATCAACCCGCAGAGGGCTTTCGACCGACACGGTCACTTTGGGCTTCGCGGCTGCTACCTGTTTAACATCCAATCCCTCGGACGTAACCGTTACCGTTCGTTTGCCCTCAAAGGCGGTGTATCCCTTGGGAGCCGCGACCTCTTCGACGGTGTAGACGCCCGCGTCCACACCGCTCAATTCCACATGGCCATCTGCGCCCGTGGTGACGCACATGTCGGCATCCGTCGACCACGAGCCGTCAGTCGTTAGGATGCGCCCGCGGTCATCGATAATGCGCAGTTTGGCGCCCGCGAGCGGTTTATCGTTTGCGCTTGAGCGCTTGATGAGGCTGAGCCCCCAGGTGTAGGCGCACGCGTCGTCGCTCGACGTGCGGGTGAATCCGGCGTCGCCGGACTGGTCGGCGAGAGGAGAGCGCGGGTAGCGCAGGTAGACCTCGTTGGGGTTGCCCTTGGTAGCGCCTCGATTGCAGTTGCCCCCCAACGGCGCATTGTAGACAGCAACCACGCGGACGCCCGCGGTGAAGGCGTCTGCCCCGCCGAGCGCGGCGATCAGGTCGCCGGTGCGGACGGTGAAGGCATTGCCCTCGACCGAGACCTTGCACTGTGAAGCTATGTCTGTCCACCCTTTAGCCGGCGTCGAGCTGGCGTTGCCGCCCTCACATGCGACGGCGTCGAAGCCGCCGTCCGCGCCCGCCGCCACGTACACATGCATGCTCGCGGCGACCTTGGAGGGGTCGAGCCCCGCGCTCATGGTGTCGACGAACCGCACCGTATAGGTGTCGTAGGCGGCAAGGCCCGCCGGGACCGTGGCAGAGAGGCGCCAGTACAGGTCGTCGGCGACCGTGGCGTCGGCGGCCTTCTGCCAGGCGGCGGTGCTGTCCTCCAGCACATGCTTGGCGACCTTGGGGGTCGCGGCCTTGGGCTTGACGGTGACGGCGCTGCCGCCGACCAGGGCCATGATCGGCGCAGTGCCGACCTCGCCCTGGGCGATGGCGTCGTCGTCGGCGACGATGAGCCAGTAGCCACAGGGCAGCTCGGCCGCCGTGCCCGCGTTGAGGGCCACGGGCACGGCGCCAGAGCTCTGGAGGGAACGAGCGAGCTGTGCGCTCAGCGCGCTCGTAAGGTGGGAATCGGTGTTGAGCCACTCGGCAGCTTCCTGCGCGGTGGTCTGGGAATTGGGCATGCCGGCGCTGTGCAGCACGGGCAGGACGGCGTCACGCACGGCGTCGCTTGCCCAGGCGAGGTCGGTGGCGATCTTGGCGTCGCTGTCGCCGTCGACGACGTTGGCGCTAAAGATCTGGTAGACGTCGTAGCTGCTCGCCACGGTGCCGCTCACCGTGATGGAACCGGTCGAGGTCGGCGCGGCCTGCGCGGAAGCGGGGAACACAACCGCGCAGGTGCCGATCAGGAGGGCAAGCAGCGCAAACAAGATTGGGAAGGAGCAAACTTTCTTATTCACGACGCTCGCCTCCCTTCGCATTCGCCTTGCGACGAATGTGCATCCAGGCCGCAGCAGCGCAAAGCACCGCCGCGCCGGCAAGGTACGTCAGAGTGACGCCCGACATACCAGAAAGGGGCAATGTGGTGGAGTAGGTGTTGGTGAAGGTGGGGGTGGAGTCGGTGAACGTATGCTCAGTGTCGTCGGTCACCAGATTACCATTACGATCTTGAATCTGCTTGTAGGTTGCAGAGATGTCTATCTTGCCTTTAGAGTTATCAGCCGCCTTGACCGTAATTTGATAGACCGACTGGTCATACTCGTAGTTCGTGAACGGCGTCGTCGGCCGCTGTTCACGGACGTAATAGGTGAAGGTCTTGCTTGCACCACGACCGGTAGGGTCAGATTCGAGCTTTTCGAGTTGATTGAGTTTGTACTCAATCTCGTCGAAGTCCAAGGTCTGGGACTTGGAGCCGTCAGCCTTGGTCGACTTATCGTTGACGATGCTCGTGAACTCCTTGTCGGTCGCGAGCTGAAGCGTAAACTTCTTCATCTCGCCACCCTTGACAACCTTCGTAGCCGCCGGAGTCCAGGAACCCTTGGAGTCGTACGGCGTGTATGTGTTGGTGAAAGTCTTTGAGCTTGTTAGCGCGACGTTTGCAACGTCACCTTCGGGTATTGGATAAACCGTAGCAACAGACGTAGTACCATTAGCGGCGATTGTGGTGATTGCCACACTACTGACCGTATAGTACGTGTACTCGATATCAAGCACCTTATGCGACTTTTTTTCATCCTTTACGACCTTAGGATCTATCTTGTAGATAGTCTCGTCGCAAGTCACGCCAGAAACGGGATTGTCACCGGGGTCCTCAACGAGGTAGTAGACGATCGAGTCATCGGAATAGACCTCGCCCAGATTAAAGGCAAAGTTGCCGCCGCCATCATTCGTGACCCCATTGCCAACTTTTGTGCAGCCATTGAGTCGCAGCTTGTGATCGGCAAACGAGGGATCCTGCTTGTTTGTACCCTGTTTGAGCAGCTGGAACTTGAACTCTCCGTCTTTAAGCGCACGACCCATTAGCGCCTTAGTGCCATTGAGCTTCATCTTGGGGTACACGCTCACCTGCATGGTGGAACCAGCGACAACGTCGCCGTTGGTCATGATGCCGCCGCCGTGGATGTTGGATTTGTTGCCCGTGATGAAGAGCGTGGCATTATCACGGGCAAGCCCTTGATCACCATCGGAAGGATCTGCATCGAGGCCAATCATGTACTTAGCCTGGGCGCCCTCGTACTTGCCGATGGTCGTAGGCGGCTGACCGTCGATCGTGCCCCTCCAGTTGGCAGCGCCGCCACCAAGCATCTGACCAGTTACGGCAGCGATGTAGTCGCTATTATCTGACTTGCGAATCAGGAATAGATCCTTATGGCCGTTTTGCTTGAAGGTATCAGTGATTTCGCCGCCCTTAACGGTTGTGGGCTGATCTTCATTCTTACCATTAGTACCACCCGATAGGTGGGCGCCGTTTTCATCGCGGTTTCCGAAAATCGCAATACCATTGGTATCGGTAATAGCCGTTTTGCCGGTCGGGCAGGCAGCGAAGCCACCGCCATAGCCCTCGGCCGAATTGTTAGTAATCAGCGCGTTGTAAATCTTAAGAGTCGCTGAATTAACGTTTTCATCACTGTTGCCGCCCTGGACGAACACGCCGCCACCGCCCCAGTCATTAGTGGTATTGGTCGTATTGTTGGTGATATAAGCGTGTGAACCATTCGCAACTTCAAACACACCAACGGTAGGCGCAGCAATGCGGATACCGCCACCCTCTGAGTTTTGCGCCACATTGCTGGCGATGGTTCCACCAGAGAACGTAAACGTGGAAAGAGCCTGCTTCCAAGCGCCAGCATAAATACCGCCACCGGCCTCGGCAGAATAGTTACCGGTGATGTAGCCACCGTTAATCTTCAGGCTACCGCCATTAAAAGCAGCAATACCACCACCACCGTGGCAACCGCCGCCCTTGTGCACCCAATTAGTCGAATCGGTATCTTGGTAGAACTGATACTTGTTATTGGTGATGTAGCCGCTCGTAACGTTAACGGTTGATTCGAACGCACAGATACCTGCGCCGTGGCCAGACTGGCTACCAAACGTACCGTTGCCGGAGATAATGCTGCCATCCACGTTGACCATTGAGCCCTTAGCGTACACGCCGCCGCCATTGGGAGCGTAGTTACCTGCGATAACGCCACCGGTTAGATTAAGGGTCGAAGCAGCACCCTTTTCATTAGACACCATAATGCCAGCGCCGGTGCCCGAGGTTCCCGTAGAGGCACCGCAAACGTAGCCACCGCTCATATTGACGGTAGAACCGTTCTCGGCGTAGACCAAGTTGGCAACTTTACAGCCCTGTCCTTGCGTCAGCACGCCACTTTCAAGATTGAACGTACCGCCCTTACCATTAGTGCCATAAAGATTGATGAGCTTCAATTTGTCGTTACTATTGCACGCCACGATGGCGCCGCCGATGGTAGCTTCATGTTTATAAAGAGCCTCGGTAGTGCTAATGCCATCTGGATTTACGGACGATCCGGTTACATAGTAGGTGAGATTTGTAGGAATATTAGAAGTCTCATCAGGGGCCACAGAGGCAAGGTTGCCATTTTTGCTAAATGTGTTGTCGGAGCATACATATTTGTCGCCCGTTGGATCATCCACTTCAGCTTGCTGACTATCCATGACGGTTAACGTCGCGCCCCCCGTAATGTTGAACAGGGGCTGGCTCGAGCTCTCGTGTTTAATTTTGTGACCGTTTAGATCCAGCGTGATCTTGCTGCCGTCCTTGCCAAGCTGGATTGTCCCGCCGGTATCGACATCATTCATAAGCTTGAAGCTAGCGACACCGCTTGCATTCTCCAACTTGTTTTTCAAATCGTCAGCGCTATTTATCTCGACGGGCGCCGCTTCGGTTTGCCCACCTTCCGCAGCTGCCATAACGGCGCCGTCATCCGACGACTCGCCGTCTTCGACCTGCAACTCGCCCTCAGGCTGATCCTCAGACTGACCCTGCTCAACACCATTTGAAGAGTCGGCCTCGCCGCCGTCGACCTCGTCGCTATTCTGGTTTTCGGTATCCCCGTTGGTAGTGTTGTCTACACCAGTAGACTCACTTGAGGAACCCCCCCCCATTACAGTTTCCTCGGTAGGAGCTGCCTGGGCATCGTTGGCAATGGCCTGCGAGATCGGAGGCATGACGAGCGACAGTACCAGGCTCAAAACGGATGCTCCGCACAAAACGCCTGCCAGTACGCGGCGCGTCGCTTTTTTACTCTGCTTAGTTTTTTCTGAATTCGCTTTCATCGATGTCTCCTCCCCAAGAGACCGCGATCTTGCTCTTTCACTATCAAACGTATCTGCGCAATCTGTAATTGCGCACGCTTAGTAATACTATTGTAACTATTGTTTAAACATCCGAGCAACAAAACCGACATTTTTGTAGCCAGTTCTCAATTCTCTTGACATTTACTCAGATTTGCTTTCGTTTATTCGCTCTGAAATATCTGTTTCTACTGGTAATTAAGTTAGTTATCAGTTTTTTAATAGCATTTTATTTATTTGCACAACATTTTGCTCAAGAGCAAGCATCCTGTGAACGGTCGAAAATCAACCGCGAATGGTAGGTCATTAACCGGGAGGAATAGACTACCAAATTGATGGGAATATTTTTATTTCATCGGTATATTAGAAGCGTAATGTTCAGACAACCATATCTGAATTTACGCGCAGATTTTAGGCATCAATTCGCCCAAATCGCCTGAGGCCACTGCAAAGGAGCCTGTCCCCTTTTGCGGTGCCCCCCGGCGCTACAGCAGATGTTCCTCAATAAAGATCGCGATGCCGTCTTTGTCGTTGCTCGCGGTTACAAAGTCGGCGGCGGCACGGGTGGCGTCGCTGCCGTTTGCCATGGCCACGCCCACGCCGGCGTCAGCCACCATGCAGGTGTCGTTGTCCGCATCGCCAAACACACAGATGTCCTGGAGCTCCATGTCGTTGAGCTCCGCCACGCGCACAAGGCCGCGCGTCTTGGACACGCGCGGATCCATGAACTCGTAGAGGCGCTGCGTGGTTTGCAGGGCGGCTGCCTTAACGGTGTCGTCGGCAAACGTCGATGCGCGCTCGATGACCTGCGGCATCACCTCGGGCGCCATGGTAAACATCACCTTGGGCTGCGGTTCGCGCAAAAACTCGGCAAAATCGACCACCTTATAGGGTACGCCGTCGACACGCGACAGATGCTCGACGCACGCGTTGCTCTCGGGAACGTAGAACACGCCGTCCCAGGGGCAGACGGGCGTTGCCGGAAGGTCCGCCATGTGCTTGCAGATGCGCGCGATGGTTTCGCCCGGCAGCGGGTAGCTCAGCTCGTTGATGCCGTGCGCGCGATCGATGACCTCGGCGCCACCGCAGCCCACGAGCACGTCCACCAGGCCTTCGATGCCCCAGAGCTCGTACATGGCCTCGGTCGCGTGGGCGTCGCGCCCGGTGCACAGGCCAAAGAGCACGCCGCGCTCGCGCAGGGCGCGGATCGCGGCCACGGTGCGCGGGGACACCGTGTGCTCGCTCGTGAGCAGCGTGCCGTCGATATCGCAGAACACGGCTTTGATGTGGCTAAAGGTGGTATCCATGGGGGCCTTTCTGGGTTGTGCGGCGGTGTGGGGTGTATTCGTGAACGGCGTACATGGTATACCAAGGCACGGGCCGTTGGGGCCCGATCGCCACAAAGGTGCCCGGCCCCTTTGTGGCGGCCTGGCCCGAAGGGTGGCCTGGCCCGGGGCGCAAAGCATCACAACATTCGACGTTTTTCGGCAAAATCGCGATTTTCATCGAATGTTGTGATGGTTTTTACTGCCTTGCGGCACGATCCAAATGCCGGCGTCCAAACAGCAGTAGCGCCGCGGGAACCGCCGTCACGACCATGCCCGCACCAACGAGTGTCTGTTGCACGCCAAACGTCGCCGCCAGCCACGGAGCAATCGCCAGCGGGGCCACGCCGGCGAACATGTTACCAAAACCCATGACCGAGTTGACGCGGCCGAGCTGCTCGAGAGGAGCCGTCGTTTGCACGATCGTGTTGTGGAGCGGGTTGACGACGCCCCAGGCCACGCCCAGGGCAATCTGGCCGACGAGGGCTACGCCCACGTACGGCGTTCCCACGTAGAGCAGGCTTCCCAGACCCACGGACATAAGCGCCACGAGCAGCGTTTTAAGGTTGACCAGGTGCGGCGGCAAGCGGAGCGCGGCCACGGCGCCCAGCACCGCGCCCACACCGCTGGCCGACGAGAGCCAGCCCATCCATTCGACACCGACGTGCAGAACATCGCGGTAGAAGAACGACTCCAGCGGGTCAAAGGCGCCATAGCCGAAGTTCGAAAGAAAGATGATGCAGAACAGTAGGGCGAGAACGCTGTTGGTAAAGACTGTCTTGATGCTGGTCGCGAAGGTTGCGCGGGTGGACGTGCTGGGGTTGGAGCTTTGTCCCGCACGCTCCCCTTCCTCTGCCGAATCGGCATCCGCATGCCCGGCGACATGGCTGGTCTGCGGCCCAAAGTCCCAACCGACGACGAGCGCCAGTACGGTAAAAATCATCATGAGCACAAACACCGCGCGCGACGACGCAGCCGCCGCGACAAAGCCGCCCAGCGTGGGGCCAACGATGATACTCACGTTTGAGAACATGGCAATGGCGGAGTTAATGTCTTTGAGCTCGGCAGGATCGTCGGTGAGGTAGGCCGGATAGGACGTGGCGATGGGCTGGGCGAACCCCATCACGAAGCCCAGGAGCACCGCGCCGAGCAGGACGATGCCGGTCGCGCTGCCAAAGGCGAGGATTGCCGCGCCGGTTGCCAGCGTGCCCACGATGCTCAGCAAGAAATGACGGCGCGGACCCCAGGCGTCGAGCGCCGCGCCACCCGCAAAGGACCCCAAGATTACGAAGACGTTCATAAAAAGGACGGCCAGCGATGTCGCCACGACCGAGGCATCGTCTGCATAGGTGAGCGATCCGATGACGCCGATAAAGTAGCTGGTCTGGAAGCCGGTGTAGATGAGAAACCGCATTGCCACCAGGCGCTTTGCCTGCGCGGACAGCGATGGTTGGGATTTTGAGATTAGAGATAGGGACATGGGCGCTCCTTGTTGCATACGAATACGGGCCGCGGGCATTGACCGCCGACCATCGACTCAATCTTTCCGTATGCCACGTTAAGGACGCATCGGGCCCCTTCTCTCCGTCTTCGCCCGGATGAACTTCTCGGTAGATTTTAAGGCATGTCCCAAACATCTACCAAAGCAAAAACCACCACAAAGGTGCCTGCCTGTGGTGGCCCAATGATATGGCAGCGCAGCGAGCCGGTTCCAAGTGCCCCAGGTCGCCCCGAAAGAGGAGCGATGCGTACTTTGGTACGCGAGCGACGGCTTGAGGGGCGAGATGGGGTGCTTGGGGCCGGCGCAGCGTCAAGCCTGAAGGTGGTCTTGGATCAGGTCGCAGATGGCTCGGGCGTCGTTGATGTTGATGGCTCGGGTCGCAAAGCCGGCGTCAAAAGCCTGGCGTGCCAGGGCCTCGTTGCAGGCTAGGGCCAGTGTGCGGCCGTCGACCAGATCGAGCGAGCTCTTGCCACGCAGACGGTCGACGCCGGAACGCGCGACCACGATATTGTCGAAGCCCTCGGTCTTGTAGCCCTCGATGATTACCACGTCGACATCGCTGTAGCGCGACAGCAGCTCGCGCGCGGGCATCTCGTCCTCCTCGCGCGTGTCGGCGTACTCCGCCCAGCGCGTGGCGCAAATGAGACCCACGTGCTTGGATCCCGCCTGGTGATGGCGCCAGGTATCCTTGGCGGGCACGTCGATATCAAAGCCGTGATGTCCATGATGCTTGAGCGAGCCCACGCGCAGGCCACGGCGGGTAAGCTCAGCAATGACCTTCTCGACAAGTGTGGTCTTGCCCGAGTTCTGGTAACCGATAAACGCGATTGCTGGGGCGGCCGGGGTGGGAGCTGCGGGCACGGCCGGGGCGGATGCGCTCGCGGGCACGGTGCCATCAGTAGCGGCGGCCTCGGCAGCAGCAGCTTGACGTTCGGCACGATCCCACACACCCGAGCGACCACCTTCCTTGTGCAGCAGACGAACGTCGACGATCTCCATGCCGCGATCGACCGCCTTGCACATGTCGTAAATCGTTAGGCACGCAGCGCTCGCGCCGGTCAGGGCCTCCATCTCGATACCCGTCTTGCCCGTCACGCCGGCCGTAACCAGTACATGAAAGCCAACCTGCCCGTCCGCGCGCGCCGGCGCCCAGCCCTCGGGCACGTCATCGACAGGCGTCCCCGCCGGAGCGATGGGTGCAATGTCGCACTTGCTCTTGGTAATGAGCAGCGGATGGCACATGGGGATGATATCGCTCGTGCGTTTGATGGCCATGATGCCCGCCACACGCGCACAGGCGAGCACATCGCCCTTTTTGGCGCGGTCCTGCAGCACCATAGCCTGCGTCTCGGGGTGCATGAGGATGGTGCCCTCGGCAATAGCAATGCGATGGGTCTCGGCCTTGTCGGACACGTCGACCATGCGAACCTCGCCCTTGGCGTCCACGTGCGTCAGCTCGTCGCGACGGGCGTCGCGGGCGGGCTCGGCGGCAGCACTGGCAGTCGGCCGTGCGGACGCGTCGGCGTTGCCAGCATTCGCCGCAGCCGTGACTTTGTGGGCAGACATCGCGGCCCTGCGAGCGGCCTTGGTGGCATCGGCGTACCTGCTCTTGGCCATATGATCATCCTCCGATTTGGGACATAAATCGTTGCGTGCCCTCAATTATCGCGTGTTCCTGCGGTTTGTGGGCCACGGCATCGCGCCAAATCGAAAGTACCTGCATATCATCACCACGGCGCAGCGCCTCACGCACCGAATACTCGGCATCGCTGAACAGGCACGGACGCACGTTGCCATCGGCCGTCAGGCGCAGACGGTTGCAGCTCGCGCAAAAATGATTGGACATGGCGCTAATAAAGCCGACCGTTCCCGCCGCGCCCGGAAAGTGCCAATAGCGCGCAGGGCCCGCGCCGGCAGGAGCGTCGTTGATGTCGAGCGGCTCGAGCTCGCCCAGTCCCGTCGCGGCGGCCCCGGCATTGATGCGCGCCCGCAGCTCGTCGCTCGGCACGGTATCGCTCGCGTCCCACAGCTCGGGATTAAGCGCGGGCGCATGCGGATCCACAGCGCAATGCGAGCTCGTGTGCTCGTCGCCGATGGGCATGTATTCGATAAAGCGCAGGTGGATGGGGCGGTCGACGGTCAATCGTGCAAGGGCCGCCACATCCTGGTTGAGCCGGCGCACCACAACGCAGTTGACCTTAACGGGCTCAAAGCCCCAAGCCAGCGCTTCGTCGATGCCAGCCATGGTCTGCTCGAGTCGGCCCAGGCGCGTGATCTTTCCAAAGAGCGTAGGGTCGAGCGTGTCGAGCGAGATGTTGACGCGGTTAAGCCCGGCATCTTTGAGCTGCGGCGCCAGCTTGGGCAGTAGGGCGCCATTGGTGGTGAGCGAGATGTCCTCGATCTGCGGAATCGCGCGGATGTCGCGAATGAGCGGGATGATACGGCGGCTGACCAGCGGCTCGCCGCCCGTCAGGCGTACGCGGCGAATGCCCTCCCCCGCTACCAAGCGCACAAAGCGGGCGATTTCCTCGGCACTGAGCAGCTCGTCGTGCGCACGGGGCGCCACGCCATCGGCCGGCATGCAGTAAATGCAGCGGAAATTGCACTTGTCGGTAACGGCAATGCGCAGGTAGTTGATATCGCGACCAAAGCCGTCATGTTGCACGCGTCCGTCCACGCAGCCCTCCCCTCATGCGGCGTTTTATTCTTCGGAAAACATAATACCCCACGAGAGATTCATGCCGACACCCGTACGACAGGACAGGTCGCTTCGAGCAAAACGGACTTTCCAAGCCCATCCTCAGCACAGACCATCACAACATTCGATGCTTTTCCCGTTTTTGGCAAAAAACGTCGAATGTTGTGATGGTTTGCCTGCCGCAGCGCCCGTAGAAGGACCAAAGCACCCCTAAAGGCCGCCGTCCCAGTGTCGAATCACGAATTCTCGCAGGTCGTTTTGACGTTTCTGGAACGCTTCGCTTCGGTCGCACTTGAGGCCCATAGCGAGCGCGATGGCATTCATCGCCCGGTGCAATTGCAGCTGATGGGCAAACTGAGTCCCGGTGAGGACGATCATCCTAAAGCCCAGCGCGCTCAGCACGGTCATACGCTCCGCATCCGAAGCGCTGCGCTGTTTATCAAGATGGTCCGAGCCGTTGTATTCAATCCCCGTACCGCTCGCAGGCGCATATACGTCGATCTCGAAATACCCGGCCTTTGCGAGATACTTGAACTCGTTGGGAACATCGACCCGATGGTTGAGCTCAATCTTGGCGTATCCCAGCCCTCCCTGGGAACGTTTTGCTACGACCATGATTGCGGTGGCCGTCTCCATGGGCGACCGCGCGCCATCGTGCACGCGTTTGAGCACGGCGGCCGCGCGTATAGCCCCCTGACGAGATCGGTTCTCATTGCAATAGGCAATCAAGTCGGCAACGGTATACCTCTGCCCCATCTCGATATAATCGCCTGTCGACAGATGATTCAAATGGTAGCGGGCACAGATTTCGTAGCCATATTCCAGCTGCTCGGGCTCGCTCATCCACGAACCCGCCTGGACAAAGCACATGGCCTCATCAACCACCAGAAGGCCCTCTGCCACCTCGATAAGATGGCCCGGAGGTATCGGCGCTCCAAACACGTGGCACCTAAATCCAGCCGGCGTCGAGCGCTCAAAATCGAAGTTGACGAGCGTGTCGATATGATCGAGCTCTTCTCGTGGAATACCGAGCGAAACCAAATAGTCGGTAACGATCCCAACTGCCGTTGAAGCCCTCAGCCCCTTGGCATCGAGTCCCAATTTGGGAAGGCCCGCAGTCGGCTCCGCCTCGTTAGCAAGTGAGTCCTCATCGTATAGGCTGCTTGCTCGCGAGAGCGGCTCGGACGGGCGCGCCACGTTGTGGTACAGCCAGGCAGTCTTATGGGACAGGACGATCGGCAGGTCCATGAGCCCTCCAATGGAGTCGAATAACCAACCTTATTCCCCTGCCCACGGGTCCGCACACCTTCGTGCGCAAGAAAGCGATTCCACCCGATCGAGTGGCAGAAATACCATCACAACATTCGATGCTTTTCCCGATTTTGGCAAAAAGCGTCGAATGTTGTGATGGTTTGAGACGAGGTGAGGGGCACGGAAAGGCCAAAGCATCGTGCTCGACCGGGTTAATCCAACTCTTTTAAGCCATGCGCCAGCTGCCAGTACTCGCCATGCTGGGCAAGCAGCTCTTCGTGCGTGCCGCGCTCGATGATGCGGCCGTGTTCGAGGACCATGATGGCGTCGGCGTCGCGGACGGTAGACAGGCGGTGCGCGATCATAAACGTGGTGCGTCCGCGCATGATGCGGTCCATACCGCGCTCGATGAGCTTTTCGGTACGCGTGTCGATGGAGCTCGTGGCCTCGTCCAAGATGAGCACCGGCGGGTCGGCAACGGCAACGCGTGCGATGGCGAGCAGCTGGCGCTGACCCTGCGACAGGTTGGCGCCATCGGCCGTGACCGGCGTGTCGTACCCTCTAGGCAGGCGGCGGATAAACGAATCCGCGCAGGCGGCCTCGGCGGCGGCGCGCACCTCCTCGTCGGTCGCATCGAGCTTGCCAAAGCGGATGTTCTGCGCAATGGTGCCGCTAAACAGGTGTGTGTCCTGTAGCACAATGCCCAGTGACCCGCGCAGGCTGGCCTTGGCAATGTGCTTGACGTCGATGCCGTCGTACGTGATCTCGCCGTCATCGACCTCGTAGAAACGGTTGATGAGGTTGGTGATGGTCGTCTTTCCGGCGCCCGTCGAGCCCACAAACGCGATCTTTTGCCCCGGCTTGGCAAACAGGTTGAGGTCCGTGAGCACGCGGGTGCCCGGCACGTAGGAAAAGTCCACGGCATGGAAGCGCACGTCGCCGGCAAGCGGGACCAAGCCGCACGTGAGCTCCGTACCGTCGGCAGACACCGCGCGGCCCGACTCATCAACGGCGGCCACATCATGCAGGTGCCCGTACGCGCCCACGCCCTGTCCCTCGGGAATCTTCCATGCCCACGCGGCGTCGCCCGTCTGCACCAGCTCCACGCAGCCCTCGTCCACCTCGGGCTTAAGATCCATGGCGGCAAACAAGCGCTCGGTGCCGGCCAACGCATTGAGCAAGAAGTTGCCCAGCTGCGTAAACTGGTTGATGGGCATGGCGGCCTGGCGTACAAAGACCAGGTAGCTTGCGAGCGCACCTACGTCGGCGAGTCCCTTGATGCAGAGAATGCCGCCCGCCACGGCGACGATGGCGTAGTTGGCATAGCCGATCACCACGGTCATGGGCACCATGGAGTTGGCGTAGGCCTGCGCGGCGCCACCGGTGCGGCGCAGTTCTTGGTTGCGCACGTCAAAACCAGCCACGTTGGCCTGCTCGTGATTAAAGACCTTGATGACCTTTTGGCCCGAGACCATCTCTTCGATATATCCGTCCAGGTCGCCAAGCGATGCCTGCTGGGCGGCAAAGAAGCGCTTAGAGCGCGCGCCCGAGTAGCGCGCGCACAGCACAATGGCCGTATCGCACACGAGTGTGATAATCGTGAGCTGCCAGTTAAGGATGATGAGCATGGCCGTGGTGCCCACAACCTGAATGGCGGCCTGAATCACGTTGGCAAAGCTGTTGTTGAGCGCCTCGGAGACGGTGTCGACGTCGTTGGTGAAAAAGCTCATGATGTCGCCCGAGCGCGTGCTGTCAAAATAACTGAGCGGCAGCGTCTGGATGTGCGCGAACAGGTCGCGGCGGATATCGGACACCACGCGCTGGGCCGCGCGCACCATAATCTGCGAGTAGCCCAGGGCCGAGAGCACGCCCGCGGCGTAGATGATTGCCGTCAGGATGACCTGCTTGGCGAGCAGTTCCTCCCCGCCCGTGGCCAAACCGTTAACGATGGGGCGCACCATGTAGGTGCCGGCGAGGCTTGCGATGGCGGCGACGGAGGCGAGCACACCCACTGCGAGCAGCGAGAACTTGGCATGCCCCATGTAGGAGAGCAGGCGGCGCACCGTGCGCTTGAGGTCGGCCGGGCGTGCTTGGGCTGCGGTCTTAGGCATGGCGCTCACCCCCTTCCAAGGGTGATCCGCATACGACGGAGGAAAACGGATCCTTCGCGCAGTCATCATCGCTGCCGTCGCCGGTGCACGCGTTCCCCGCACACTCCATCTGCGAGGCGTAAATCTCCTGGTATATGTTGTCGCCCGCCAGCAGTTCCTCGTGCGTGCCCACGCCGTGGACACGACCGTCGTCCAGCACCACAATACGATCGGCATCCATGACACTCGCGATGCGCTGGGCGATGATGAGCACGGTCGCATCGGGAATCCGAGCGATGTGCTCGCGAATCTTTGCGTCGGTCGCCATATCGACCGCGCTGGTGGAGTCATCAAAAATGAGCACGCGCGGATGCTTGAGCAGCGTGCGCGCGATGCACAGGCGTTGCTTCTGGCCACCCGAGACACCGGCGCCGCCTTGGCCCAACTCGCCGTCCAGCCCGCCGATGCGATCGAGGAACTCGTCCACGCACGCCGCGCGGCAAGCCGCGAGGAGCTCATCGTCCGACGCCTGCGGATTGCCCCACTGCAGGTTCTCGCGCACGGTACCCGTGAACAGCACATTCTTTTGCAGCACAATGCCCACCGCGTCGCGCAAGGTAGCCAGGTCGTAGTCGCGCACGTCGCGTCCGCCCACAAGCACGGCGCCTTCGGTGGCGTCGTACAGGCGCGCAATCAGCTGCACAAGCGAGCTCTTGCCCGAGCCCGTGCCGCCGAGGATGCCCACCGTCGAGCCGCTCTCGATGCGAAGGTCGATATGCTCGAGCACATCCTCGGCTGCATCCGCGCGGTATTTAAAGGAAACGTCGCGAAACTCGATACTGCCGTCCGCTGGCGCCGCAGTCGCGAGGTCTCCCGCAGGGTTGGCGATAAAGGGTTCCTCGTCGAGCACCTCGGCGATACGGCCCACACTCGTAAGAGCGCGCGTGAGCAGCAAAAACACGTTGGAAATCATCATGAGCGAATTCATGATCAGCAGCACGTAGCTCATAAAGCCCGTAAGCGAGCCCACGCCCAAGCGACCTTCGATGATCATGCGGCCGCCAATCCACAGGATCGAGAGCGCGGCAACATACATCGAGAGTTGGAACACCGGCAGATTGAGCACGGCGGTGCCGAAGGTCTTGGTCGCCGTGCCGGCGAGCTCGGTATTGACGGTGTCGAACTTGTCGCACTCGTGCTCGGCGCGCACGTAAGCCTTCACGGCGCGCACGGCAGTAAGGTCCTCCTGCACCACACCGTTGAGATGGTCCATCGAGGTCTGCAGCTGGCGGTAGAGCGGACTGACGCGATAGGTGATAACGCCCAGCACGATCGCCAGCACCGGCAGGATGATCGCGAAAACGGTGGCGAGCGGACGCGACAGCACCAGCGCATAGACCAAGCCGACGATGAGCGTCACGGGGCCGCGCACCATGGGGCGAAAGCCATTGCCGATGGCATTTTGGATGACGGTGATGTCGGTGGTCATGCGCGTGACGAGCGAGCTGGCGTCGTAGTTGTCCAGATTGCCAAAAGCGAGCGTCTGGATCTTGCGGTACTCGGCCTCGCGTAGGTTAGCGCCCAGCCCCGAGGCGACGCGAGCAGACGTGCGTGCATAGCCCAAGCCAAGTACCAGCGAACATGCGGCGCATACCAGCATATACGCGCCCTGCAACAGCATGTAGTTGATGTCGCCCGCGGGCACGCCCACATCGATGATATTTGCCATGATGACCGGGATAAACAGCTCGAGCGCCGTCTCGGCCGTCACAAAGAGCACGCCGAGCATGGCATCGCGGCGGTATGCCCCCAGATAGGAAAACAAAATCTTGAGATTGCGCACGCAGGTTCATCCCCCATCAAACGTTGTTCGCAAACCCACGTATTATGGCGCGCCGTGCGGCGGTGTCAAGTACTCCTAAATCGATTTCTGCAAGGCTAGTGCAGGCGCTAAGCTCGCAAGGTGCATCTCTGTATTCAATTGGAAATGAACGCGAGCGCGACTTTTTTCGCCCCGTCGTCAACACAAACCTTGACTCTACAATCGTTGTAGGGTTTTCACTACACTGGTACGTAAACAAACCCAGCCAGAAAGTGCCCCGCCCATGGAACACGACCTCACACGCGGCAATGTCCTCAAGACCATCGCGGTCTTTGCCCTGCCTTATATGCTCTCGTACTTTTTGCAGATGCTCTACGGCATGGCCGACCTGTACATGATGGGACAGTTTAGCGGCGCCGCCGGCATCACCGCCGTGGGCAATGGCGCACAGACGCTCTACATCATTACCGTGACGCTCGTGGGCCTGGCCATGGGAACGACGGTCATCGTCGGCCACGCCGTGGGCTCGCGTCGCTTCGATCGCGCCGAGACCGCCATCGGCAACACCATTACGCTGTTTATGGGCGTCTCGGTGGTACTGGCCGTCATCTTGTTTGCACTATGCCCGCAGGTTGTGGCGCTCATTGGCACGCCGCCCGAGGCGGTCGAAGGCACCGCCGCCTACCTGCGTATCTGCTTTGTCGGCATTCCGTTTATCGCCGCATACAACATTCTCTCGGCCATCTTTCGCGGCCTGGGCGATTCGCGCTCGCCCATGTACGTGATTGGCGTGGCATGCATCATCAACATCGCACTCGACTTTCTATTTATCGGCCACATGGGGCTCGGCCCCGTGGGCGCGGCGCTCGGCACGGTGACCGCGCAGACGGCCAGCGTTGCCCTCGCACTCGTGTGGCTTAAGAGCCGCCGCACGAACATCCATGTTAAGCGCAGCGACCTGCGCCCCCAGCCCGAGGTGCTCGGCAGCATCCTTAAGATCGGCGTGCCCGTGGCCGTGCAGGACGGCTGTATTCAGGTGGCATTTATGTTTATCACCGTCATCGCCAACCACCGCGGCCTGGTCGACGCCGCCGCCGTAGGCCTGGTCGAAAAGATGATCAGCTTTTTGTTCATTGTGCCGAGCTCCATGGGCGCCACCGTCAGCGCGCTCACGGCGCAAAATGCCGGCGCGGGCAAGGGCGACCGCGCGCGTCAGGTGCTCAAAGATGCCATGACCATCTCGGTGGTGTACGGCTGCCTGATCACAGTGCTGATGTGGCTGGTGGCACCGGCGTTTATTGGCTTTTTTGCCAAGGACGCTGCAGTAGTCGCCGCCGGTACTGGCTATATGCGCAGCTACATTTTCGATGCGATTTTTGCCGGCATCCACATTTGCTTTAGCGGCTTTTTCGCTGCGTATGGCAAGAGCTACATCGGCTTTGCGCACAACGTGCTGGCCGTTGCGCTCATTCGCGTGCCCGGCGCCTGGCTGCTGTCGAACGCTTATTCCGATACGTTGTTTCCCATGGGCATCGCTTCGCCGTGCGGGTCGATTCTGTCGGCGGTCATTTGCGTCGTCGCGTTTACCGCGCTCAACCGCCGCGGAGCTTTTGACAAACTGATGGCGTAGCGGGGCAACGCGAAATCGCCCTCATCGACGACATCATCAGCGACGACCCGGCGACCTAAGTGACGCAAATCACTGTGTCGGTTGCCCCGTCCAAATAAGAACCGCCCGGAAAGCATCGTGCTTCCGGGCGATTTTTCAATTTGACTATTATTGATGCCTTATGCCTGGGGCACCTGACCAGTAGCCAAGATCTGCTCGAGCGCGTCCTCATCCAGCACGGGTACGCCCAGCTGCTCGGCCTTGGTAAGCTTGGAGCCCGCTTTGGGACCGGCGACCAGATAGCTCGTCTTCTTTGACACACTGCCCGAGACCTTGGCGCCGAGCACCTTGAGCGCCGCGCCCGCCTCGTCGCGCGTGCGGTTGACGAGCGTGCCGGTGAGCACGAAGGTCAGACCCGCAAGCGGCTGTGCGTCGGCGAGCTCGCCCGCCACGCCAGCGTCGGCTGCGGCTTGCGCGTGCGCGGCACCCAAGTCGACCTCGAGCGACAGACCCGCCTGACGCAGGCGCTCCAGCACGGCAAGGTTCTCGGGCACGGCCAGGAACTGCTTGACGCTCGCCGCAATCTTGGGACCGATGCCCTCGCACTCGGCGATATCCTCTTCACTCGCCAAGACGAGCTTGTCAATCGACAGGAATCGCTCGGCGATGACCTCGCCCACGCTCTTGCCCACGTGGCGGATACCCAGGGCAAACAGCACGCGACCGAGCGGCTGGCTCTTGGACTTGTTGAGCTCGGCGATGATTTTCTCGGCCGTCTTGAGGCCTACCGGAATGGGGTCACCCTTCTTGACGCCCTTTTTGCTGTTGGGGCTGGCATAGGTGCGCCCCGTGTCCAGTCCGGCGATGTCGTCGACCGTGAGCTGGTAGAAGTCCGCGACATCGTGGATAAGGCCGGCGGCGATCATCTTGTCGACGATCTCGTCGCCCAGGCCGTCGACGTCCATGCAGCCGCGGCTCACCCAGTGAAGCAGGCGCTCCTTGAGCTGCGCGGGGCAATCGATGGAGACGCAGCGGTAGGCAACCTCGCCGTCCTCGTGGACCACGGGACTACCGCACACGGGGCAGACCTCGGGCATGTGCCAGTCGACCGAATCAGCCGGGCGCTTATCGAGCACCGGGCCCACAACCTCGGGAATCACGTCGCCCGCCTTGTGCACGATGATAGTGTCGCCCTCGCGCACGTTTTTGCGACGGATCTCGTCGATGTTGTGTAGCGTGGCGCGCGCGATGGTGGAGCCGGCAACCGTCACCGGGTCGAACTCGGCGACCGGCGTGAGCACACCGGTGCGGCCCACCTGGATGCGAATCTCGCGCAGGACGGTCTGTTTTTCCTCGGGCGGGAACTTAAAGGCAATGGCCCAGCGTGGTGCGCGGGCGGTAAAGCCCAGGTCGAGCTGCTGCTGGAAGCTGTCGACCTTTACGACCACGCCGTCGATGTCGTAGTCCAGGTCACCGCGATGCTCGAGGGCCTGGGCGCAGAACTCGTGAACCTCGGCCGGCGCGGCGCAACGAGCCACGTTGGGGTTGACGCTAAAGCCGGCGCTACGAAGCCAGTCCAGAAACTCGCGCTGGCTGTGGACGTGCAGCGGGTCGGTATCGGCGATGGCATAGATAAAGGTGGCCAGGTCGCGGCGCGCCGTGACCTTGGGGTCTTTCTGACGCAGGCTGCCGGCGGCGGCGTTGCGCGGGTTGGCAAAGGGGTCGCGCCCCTCGGCATCGGCCTCGTCGTTCAGACGAACAAAGCTGCCCTTGGGCATATAGACCTCACCGCGTACCTCAATGGTGCGCTCGCGGTCGGCGCCCATGTGGGCGAGCGCCGGCTCGGACAGGTGCATGGGCACATCCTTGATGGTACGGACGTTGAGCGACACGTCCTCGCCCGTGGTGCCATCGCCGCGCGTGGCCGCGCGCACGAAGGTGCCGTTTTGGTAGGTAAGCGCCACGCCCAGGCCGTCGATCTTAAGCTCGCAGGTATAGGTGACGCTACCGGCACCGAGTGCATCCTCGGTGCGCTGGAGCCACGCGTCGAGTTCGTCCAGATCCATGGCATCGTCCATGGAATACATGCGCGCCATATGCGTGACCGGCGTAAACTGCTCGCTCACGTAGCCGCCCACGCGCTGGGTATAGCTGTCGGACGTCACCAGGTCGGGATAGGTCGCCTCGATTTCCTGCAGCTCAACGAGCATTTTGTCAAAGGCGGCGTCCGTGATCTCGGGCGCATCGAGCATGTAGTAGCGATAGGCGTGGTAATCGAGCTCATGGCGCAGCTCAGCCGCACGCGCCGCCGCCTGGGCACGGGCATCGGCCGGTGCAGCGGCATCCACGCTCGCGGGCGTTTCGGTATCGATGTCCACGCCGTCACCAAACAGGCTCGATTGCTCCATAGCGGCACTCCTTCGCTCGATTTCAAACGGATACAAGAGTACCACCGGTCGCAACGGGGCCGAATAGCGGTCTCAAACCGCACCGAATCGGCAGTCGACGGACTGGGGTGGATCGCGCGATTAAACCATGCTCTCATCAACTCTTAAATGATCCGTTTTCCTCCGTCCCCAACGGATCAATAAGAAAAGAGGGGGCTGTCCCGCGTTGGCGGAACAGCCCCCTCTGGCATCGGTATGTGCAATACGGCTCGCTAGAAACCCTGACCGTAGCCTTGGCCCTGGCCCTGCTGGCCCAACAGCTCCTCCAGATACTGGCGCAGCTGCTCGTCGGTAATACCGCCGTTGCCGGTGTCGGTCGCGCTGTCGTCCTGCTGCTGGTTCTGCAGCTCCTCATCGGAGCCCAGCTCGACGGTGACCTTCTTCTCTTCCTTGCCGCGCATGAGCGTGATCTCGACCTTCTCGCCCACCTCGTGGCTGCGCAGGGCGATGATCAGGCCATCGGCACTCGTAATCTCGTCGTCGCCCAGCTTGGTAATGACATCGCCCTCCTGGATGCCGGCCTTGGCAGCAGGGCCATCCTCAACGACGCTCGCCACATACGCGCCGCTATCGGTGCTCAGCTTGTTGGTGCGGGCGTTGAGCGCGTTGACGCTCGAAAGCGTGGCGCCCAGGTACGGGTGCACCGGCGTCTTACCGTCGATGATCTGGTCGGCAATGTTCTTGGCGTAGTTGACGGGAATGGCAAAGCCCACACCCGAGCTGGAGCCCGAGTAGCTCTCGATGAGCGAGTTGATGCCCACCAGCTCACCATTGTCGTTGACGAGCGCGCCACCGGAGTTGCCCGGGTTGATGGCGGCATCGGTCTGGATCATGTTGGCATAGATGGTGTTACCGTTGGTAGAGCTCATAGCCGTGGAGCGATACAGCGCCGACACGATACCCGTGGAGACAGACTGCTCGTTGCCGAACGGCGAGCCGATGGCCATGACCCACTCTCCCACGTTGAGCTTGGAGGAATCACCGATCTCAATCGGCGTGAGCTTGGAGGCATCGGCGTCCTTGAGCTTGATGACGGCCAGGTCGCTCGAAGCATCGTTGCCCACAAACTCGGCCTCGTAGGTGGTGCCGTCGTCCATGGTCACCACGTACTGGTCATAGCCATCGACCACGTGGTTGTTGGTGAGGATGTGGCCCTCGGTATCGAGTACTACGCCCGAGCCGACGCTACCCGAGCTGTCCGACTCGTCGGCAGACTGCGAAAGCGAGCCATTCTGGCCGCCGCTCGAAGTGGCGGTAATGGAAACCACGGAGGGCAATGCCTTAGCAGAAACGGCCTCGGCAAGTGTGGTGTCCTCGGAGTCGATCGTAATCTTTTGCGTCGACGAACCCGAAGCACCCGCCGTCACGGCATTCTTTCCGCCGCCAATGTTGAGCGTGCCACTCATAATGAGCGCAATGACCAGCAGGGCGCCGCATGCACAGCCGGCGAGTGCCGTAATAAAGATCGGCAGCTTTTTGGTCTTGGTCTTGACCACTGTGTGCTTGTTTACAACCTGCTGGCTGCCCAGCGGCTTTCCGGTCTGCGTGTCGTAGGCCTGCACGTAAGGAATGTTGTTGCCATCGGCAGGCGTCGACTCTACCTGCACACGCGGCTGCTGTTGGGTCTCGCCGGCGTTGCCCGCATCCTGGGGACGCTGGGAATCGTACTCGCTCATAGCTGCGATCCTTTCGTCAAATAACCAAAGGCCCGCCAAACGTGTGGCGGGCCATCATTGTTCACGTTGAGTTGTACCCCAATATGCGGGCGCAAGTGTATGAGAACGCAATCTTTTAGGAAGGCTTAAGTTCTGCTGCAGACCCGAAAGGACCCGGCCTACGGCAAAACCACCACAAAGGTGCCTGTCCCCTTTGTGGCGGAAATCTAGTCCTTAAACAGATAGCCCACGCCGCGGACGGTGGTGATGTGCGCCGCGATTTGCGGGCCCACCTTGGAGCGGATGCGTCGAATGTGCACGTCAACGGTACGGGTGCCGCCGCAGTACTCAAAACCCCACACGCGGTGCAGCAGCACCTCGCGGCTGTAGGCACGGTTGGGATGCGTCGCCAAAAAGCTCAGCAGCGAGTACTCCATCAGCGTCAGGTCGATGGGCTCGTTATCGAGTGTCACCTGGTAGGTGGCCAGGTTAATCTCGAGGTTATCGATGTTGAGCACATCGTCGGCGGTGACGGTCTCCTCCTCGCCCATCAGACGCTGCGCGCGAGCCTTGAGCTCATTGGGCGTTGCCGTGGGACATACAAAGTCGGCATGCGCGTGATTCGGCAGGCGCAAGGTACCGAGCGCCTCGTCATCGACGATCACCAACATGGGGACGCCGCCGCGATCGTCAAGCCACTTGGCAATCTGATCGATGCGGTCGCTGCGGATGCCATCGCAATCGAGGATCAGCAGGTCAAAGTCGTGCGCCGCAGTCGGCGAATCGGGGGTGGCCAGGCTCACCTCGACACCCAGGGTGGTCGTCAAGCTGCGGGCAAACTCGTGGAAGCGCGTCGTGCGCGCCATGAACAGGGCACTCTTTTCGGACATATCGGCCTCCAAAGAAATGAGCTCAATCGTACTGGAACAAGCCAGCGCGATTAGGAGTTCGCCAGGTAGTGCTTGATCTCCCACTCGGTGATCGTGGACTCAAACTTATGCCACTCGTCGCGCTTCTTTTTGAGGAAGAAGCCGTGGATGTGCTCGCCGAGGGCATCCTTCATAAACTGCGAGTCCTCAAACACGTCGAGCGCCTCTTTGAGCGAGCGCGGCAGCGGCGTGTAGCCGGCCTCGAGCATCTGACGGTCGGTAAGCTTGAGCGTCTCGGCCGTTGCCTCGGGCGGGAGTTCCAGCTTGCGCTCGATGCCGTCCAGACCAGCCGCCAGCGTAACGGCGTTGACCAGGTACGGATTGGCCATGGGATCGGGACTGCGCAGCTCGATGCGCGTGGACAGCTGCTTGCCAGGCTTGTAGACCGGGATGCGGACCATGCTCGCGCGGTTGCGCAGGCCCCACGTGGCGTACTGTGGCACGGAGTCGCCGCCCGTGGTGATGCGCTTGTACGAGTTGACCGTGGGGTTGGTGATGGCGCTAATCTCGCGCGCGTGCGCCAGGATGCCGGCCATGTAGTGCTTGGCGATATCGGAGAGGTGGTACTTCTCGTCATCCTCGCCCCAAAAGACGTTGTTGCCGTCGTGGTCGAACAGCGACTGATGCAAAAACATGGCGCTGCCATCCTCGCCCGCCAACGGCTTGGGCATAAAGGAGGCATGGCAACCGCTCTCGTAGGCCTGCTGCTTAATGATGAGTTTGGCCGTGGTGATGGCGTCGGACATGCTCAGGGCCTCGGCGTGGCGCAGGCTCATGCCGTGTTGCGAGCGGCCGGCGGCGTGGAAGGTGTACTCCACGGGCACGGACATCTTCTCGAGCGTGAGGACCGTGTTGCGACGCAGGTCGCGGGCGGCGTCGCTCACCGAAAGATCGAAGTAGCCCACGTTGTCGAGCGGCTCGGGGGTGTGCTCGTCGGGGAAGTAGTAGTACTCCAGCTCGGCGCCCACGTTGAGCAGATAGCCGGCCTTCTCGGCCTTGTAGAACATGCGGCGCAACGCATCGCGCGGGTCGCCGGCAAACGGCTTGCGATCGGGAGTGCACACGTCGCAGAACACGCGGGCAACGCCGTTATGGCTCGGGCGCCACGGCAGGATCTGGAAGGTCGAAGCATCGGGGAATGCGAGCATGTCGGCTTCCTCGGGCGTGGCAAAGCCCTCGATAGCGGAGCCGTCAAAGCCAATACCCTCCTCAAAAGCGACCTCGAGGTCCTCGGGGCTAATGGCAAAGTTCTTGAGGCGGCCGAGAATGTCGACAAACCACAGACGCACAAAGCGGATGTCACGCTGCTCTACGGAGCGGAGTACGTAATCGATGTTCTGCTGGTTCATGTCGCTCCCCTTTCTTTCGGGCGGGTTTCGACTGGTCTATATCGCAGATACTATCGCAGAAAAATGTTTCCGCAGGGTTAAAGCGTATCAAGCGCTCAAAAAACGTGTGTGAACAGGCCGTTGCGAACGAGCGGCTAGCGCGAGGTCGAAGCGCGGTGTTCGATGTGGCCGGGGATCTCGATGCGCTTGGGGGCGAGCTTTGCGGCATCGCCCACCGTAGTGGTAACGACGTCGATACGCTCGGACAGACGCTCGACTACGCGCTCGGCAATGGTGAGGGTGTCCTGCGCGGCCGTGGTCACGCCGCCAAAGAGCACGTGGTTCCAGGGGTAATCGTCAAACGTCGCGATCTTGAGCCCCGCCGGCAGCGAGGGACCAAGCTGCGCCAGCGCCTCGGTCAGGCGCAGGAAGACCAGGCCGTTGACAGCGATAAGGCCGAGTCTTTTGCCCGCATAGCCGCGGATGGTCTCGTCCAAGCGGCCAACGCCAGTGGCACCGCCATCAGCCAAGGTGACAACCTCGCCGGCAAGGCCGCGTCGCGACAGCTCGTCGGTAAAGGCCTCGGCGCGCTCGCGACGCACGGGGCTGTCGTCGCTCGCCTCGGTGAGCAGGCACAGGCGCTCGCTGCCCGCAGCAGCCAAGGCGTCTACCAAGCCAGCGACCAGCTCACGGTTGTTAGATGTCACCAAATCGATGCCGCCGTCGGCGACATCGCGGTCGAGCAGCACAACGGGCAGGCGCCCCGCTGCCGCGGCGATTGCCTCGTCGTTGCCTCCACAGGTGTTGACGACCAGGCCGTCCGCGCCGGCATCGATAAGTCTGGTGAGCGACTCTGCTTCCTTAGCGGGATCGTTGCCGCTAATGGCCGTCATAAGCGAGCAGCCGCGCGCGGCGGCGCTAGCGGAAAGGCCCTCGAGCATGGCGCTGGAGAACGGGTTGGCGATGTCGGCCAAGATCACGCCGATGAGGTTGGTGCGTGAGCTGCGCAGATTGCGCGCGGCGGCACGTGGGCGATAGCCGGTGCGCTCGATAACCGCCGCAATGCGAGCACGGGTTTCCTCGGTCATCTGCCCGGGGCGGTTGTTGAGATAGCGCGAGACCGTGGCCGGACTCACGCCCGCCTCGGCGGCAATGTCCTTAATCCTCATCTGCGCCATGGCGCACCCCGTTTCCCAATTGTCAGCAGTCTGAGCCATTTTAGGCATTTTTTTAAAAATCTCGCTTGCAAAACGCTGTAGGTGAGTATACTACAACTCGAAACGAAACCGATTTCGTAAACCGATTTCGGCAAGCGTTGGCGCGGAGGTGCAAAGATGTACCCTACCGTCTTGGCACCTCCGCGCCAACGCCATATCAAAGGTGTACGCACGAGCAAGAAGGAGCTGCGCGATCATGGGTAAAACGGTTCTTACCTTCGGCGAGATCATGATGAGGCTCTCGCCCAAAGATCACCTGCGTATTGAGCAGGCAACCGAGTTTGACGTTCGCTATGGCGGCGCCGAGGCCAACACCGCGCTTTCCCTGGCCTACCAGGGCGACAAGACCGCTTACGTCTCCGTTGTCCCGGCCAACCGTCTGGGCGAGTGCGCGCTGCGCTCGCTGAAGGCCTACGGCGTCGATACCACGCGCGTCGTGCGTCAGGGCGACCGTCTTGGCTCCTATGTGTTTGAGGTCGGCGCCTCGCAGCGCGGCAACGGCTGCGTCTACGACCGCAAGTTCTCTGCCATCAACATGGCCAAGCGCGACGTCTTTGACTGGGACGAGATCCTCAAGGGCATCGATGTCTTCTATTTCTCCGGCGTGACCCCCGCCGTCTCTGATGAGATGGCCGCCGCCTGCAAGGAGGCGCTCGCCGCCTGCCGCGCCAAGGGTATCACCACCGTGTGCGACGTGAACTATCGCGGCAAGATGTGGTCGCCCGAGAAGTCGCAGGCCACCATGAAGGAGCTTCTGCCGCTCGTCGACATCTGCATCGCCAACGACGAGGACGCTCCCGCCGGCCTCGGTATGACCTGCGTCTCCGGCTCCCTTGCCCACGGCATCGAGGAGCGCGACACCTACGTCGAGATGGCCCGCCAAATCTGCGCCGAGTACGGCTGCAAGAAGGTCGCTTCGGTCGTCCGCAACATCTCCTGCGTCGAGCGTTCCATCTGGATGGGCATGCTCTATGACGCCGAGAGCGACGCGCACTGGTTCTCCCCTGCCCACGACGTGCACGTGCTCGAGGGCGTTGCCGCCGGCGACGCTTTCAACGCCGGCCTCGTCCATGCCCTCATCAACGACTTTGACCCGCAGGACGCCGTCAACTACGCGATTGCAGCCTCGATCCTCAAGCTCACCATCAAGGGCGATTCCAACTTGGTGACCGCAGGCGAGATCGCAGCCGTGGCATCCGCCGCCGACGGTGGCACCCGCGTCGCGCGCTAGTCCGTCTCCATTCCGCGGGCCGCAGCTTTCCAATCCCATACCTCTGCGGCCCGCTCCCCGATTCCTCCGGCCGGGCAAAACCACCAGTCCCATTCCGGTTTTGCCTGGCATTCCCTACACGACTGGTCGAGCAGCCGGTTTTGGAATTGCTTGAACCCCAAGCAGTGCCTCCGATAACCAATCCAAAATCGGCTCCTGACCAGCACATTTGGCAATCACGCGCCCATGCGCGCCACACATCGAAAGGAACATCATGTTCGATCAGTTCTACACCACGCTTGAGTCCCTGGGCATCGTGCCGGTCGTTGTGCTCGACAAGGTCGAGGACGCCGCTCCGCTCGCCCACGCCCTTATGGCAGCTGGCATGAAGTCCGCCGAGGTCACCTTCCGCACCGCCTGCGCCGCCGAGTGCATCGCCGCTATGGCCGAGGCCGAGCCCGAGATGTGCGTTGGCGCCGGCACTGTCCTGACCGTCGAGCAGGTTGAGCAGGCACGCGCAGCCGGTGCCAAGTTCATCGTCTCCCCGGGTTACAACGAGGACGTCGTGAAGCACTGCATCGACATCGACCTGCCCGTCCTTCCCGGCACCGTGACCCCCTCCGAGGTCACCGCAGCCGAGAACCTGGGCCTCAAGGTCACCAAGTTCTTCCCCGCGTCCCAGTATGGCGGCCTGAACACCATCAAGGCCCTCGCCGCTCCGTTTGTCGGTCACCGCTTTATGCCTACCGGCGGCGTGAGCACCGCCAACGTCGAGGAGTACCTGAGCTCCTCCGCCATCATCGCCTGCGGTGGCACCTGGATGGTTAAGCCGGCCCTGTTTGCCGACGGCGACTTCTCCAAGGTCGAGCAGATTGCCCGCGAGGCCATGGACGTCGTCAAAAAGGTCCGCGGCTAGGTTTAGCTCTCTATCGTGAAAGGGGGCGTGCCCTAGACCTCGCCCCCTTTCTTTTAAAACGGCTCGGAAGCGCGCCGTTTCCGTCACGAGCAAGAACCAAAACCGTCTTGTATGCTGATAGAACGTGACGGAAGCGACACGCCCCCGAGCCGCTTTGCCTACTCGGCTGACAGTCGCACTCAACTAAGACACTTCGACAAAAGCCGAACCATCAAAACAGCTGCGGCACCGTCTGGAGGAATGGACCCTTGCTTCCGGTCTTTTCCTCCAAGCGGCGCCGCAGCGTTTTCGTGCCCCGATGTGCCCAGGCACTTGCGGTGGAATACGGACTGCTTACACCATCAGAGCCGCAAAACAATCCCTATTTCACCGCAACTAATGAAGAGAACGAGTTAGATGGCCGAGTCTTTGGACAGCTCAAAATAGTCAGGATGTAAGGCGATAACCGGGCCCTGCTCCTCGGGCATCAGGTGCAGGTGTGTCTCGGCCAGATAGCTCGCCGTGTCGGTATCGCCCTTTTTAATGGCCTCGAGAATTCGGCGATGCTGCCGACGAATCGGCTCCCAATCCAGATCCTGAGAGACCATACGCAACCAGTTGTATCGCTCAAAATGCGTATTGACGCTCTTCATCCAATCCCACAACATGTGGCGGCCGGCAATCTCAAAACACGTCTCATGGAACAGGTTGTCCAGATCGAAAAAGCGACGCGTTTCGCTATGGTCGAGCGACTCGGACTCGGCAAGAATCTGCTCGAGCCGATGCTTTTGCTCGGGCGTGGCGGCCGAACAGCATTTAATAAGCACGCTTCTCTCGAGCTTCTCACGCAAGAAGCAGGCGTTTTCGGCGTGTTCCATGCTGATCTTAGAGACGTAGGTGCCGCTTTTGGGGCGCGTTTCCACCAGCTCCTGCTCACGCAGGCGTACAAAGGACTCGCGAATGGGCGTGCGCCCGATTCCCGTCTCCTTTTCCAGACCAATCGCCGAAAGGCGCGTGCCGGGCTTGAGCTCGGCATAGATGATCTTGGAGCGCAATGCGTTGTATGCCTGATCTTGCAGGCTCTGATAATGCTGGTGTTGTTCCATAAAGCCCTCGGATAAGTCCTCGGTTTGCCGAATATCACCACGTAATACTATCGCATCCCCCATCCCCTCAGTTGCGGTGAAATAGGGACTGTTTATACAGCCGGGGGGGGTGCGGACAGAAAGTTGGACCGCGGGGCGGTCCGGACTGGAGGTTCGCATGTACAGCAGGGAGAAGGTCGAGCTCTTCCTCCTGGCGACGGAGGACGGCATGGGGCCCACCGCCGCCGCGGAGTTCGCGGGGGTCACGGTGAGCGCGGCCAAGAAGTGGGCGACGGGGCACCTCCCGCGCAGCTACACCGGCGGGGGCTGTAGAATCGTGGCGAGGAAACCGCCACGGAAGGAGGCCAGCTTGGGCCCCGACAAGTCGATCTACGCCCCGCCCGCGACCGGCCCGCTCGCCGGACTCAACGAGGACCAGATAGAGAACCTGCTGCTCAGGGCGGTGTTGGCCGACCTAAAAGCGGAAGGGTGGGACCCGGCTTCGATCTCGAACAGGAGCAAGTGCGAGCTCGGCGAGAGATTGAGGCGGGCGACCGCCCTGCCCCTCCGCTCGATCACAGGTTTCTTGAGGATATCGAAGAGCTCCTATGAGCACTGGAGGCCCCGCGTCGCCGCGCCGCGCGACCGCGACGCCGACATACGCGACCGCGTGGTGCGCATCTTCCGCGAGGGCTCGGGGTGCTGGGGGTACCGCACCGTCTGGGCGCGCCTGCGCCGCGAGGGCGTCCGCGCCAGCGAGAAGCGCGTGGCCCGCGTGATGCGCGAGGAGGGCCTCGAGGTCGTCTACAACAGGAGGCGCGCCCGGGGCTACAGCTCCTACGCCGGCGAGGTCTCCAAGGCGCCGGAGAACCTCGTGAACAGGAATTTCCACGCCGACGAGCCCAACCGGCTGTGGCTCACCGACATCACCGAGTTCAGGCTCCCGGGCGGCGAGAAGGTCTACCTGAGCCCGGTCATCGACTGCTTCGACGGGATGCCCGTCGCCTGGTCGATCGGGCTGCACCCCGACAAGCGCCTCGCGAACTCGAGCCTGCTCAAGGCCTGCGCGGCCAGGCCGGCGGGGGCGCGCACGACGATCCACTCGGACCGGGGCGGCCACTACCGCTGGCCGGAGTGGATCGGGATCTGCGAGGAGAACGGCCTGGTCAGGAGCATGTCAGCGAAGGGCTGCAGCCCGGACAACTCGGCCTGCGAGGGCTTCTTCGGCCGCCTCAAGAACGAGTTCTTCCGCTACAGGGACTGGGAGGGCGTGACGGCCGAGGAGTTCATGGGGAGGCTCGAGGCCTACCTCGTGTACTATCGGGACGGGCGCATCAAGAAGTCCCTCGAGTGGCTGAGCCCGATGGAGTACCGCAGGAAGCTTGGATACGCCTAGGCGCGGTCCAAGAAATCGTCCGCACCCCCGGGCCGCAAAACAATCCCTATTTCACCGCAACTTCCAACCAGTCTTTTTGGGACGGGGCTTTTTTAGCCAAGGTTGAACAAAAAAGGCCCGAGCTCGTGTGAACTCGAGGCCTTTCGTGCCACGCATCTATGAGAGGAGAAATTCAATGCGCCCGGGCGCTACTCCATGTAGCCACCCTGAATGGCGGAAACTGCATGCTCGGTAAAGAACTTGAGCGTGCCGGAGGTGTAACGATTAGCCTTGGGCTTCCAAGCGGCGCGACGCTCGGCCAGGACGGCGTCGACCTCGGCCGGCTCCATCTCCTTGCCGGCGATGCCCACGATGGACAGCGAGCGCTCGGGGATGTCGATCTGGATCAGGTCGCCTTCCTCGATCAGGGCAATCGGGCCGCCCACGGCAGCCTCGGGCGAAACATGACCGATAGCCGGGCCCTTGGAGGCGCCGGAGAAGCGGCCGTCAGTGATCAGGGCAATGCTTGCGCCCAGCTCGGGGTCGCTGGCGATAGCCTCGGTGGTGTAGAACATCTCGGGCATGCCGGAGCCCTTGGGGCCCTCATAACGAATAATGACGGCATCGCCGGGCTTGATCTCGTGCGTCAGGACGGCGTGGATAGCGTCCTCCTCACAATCGAACGGGCGAGCCTTAAGCGTGGCCCGGAACATCTCGCGCGGAACAACCGTGTGTTTGACGACGGCACCCTCGGGGGCAAGGTTGCCGTGGAGGATGGCGATAGAGCCGTCGGTACCAAAAGCCTGGTCAAACGGGCGAATAATGTCTTCGCGCTTGAGGTTCCACTTCTCCAAGTAGCGGCCGCACTTCTCGTAGTAGCCGTTGTTCTTAAGGTCCTCGAGGTTTTCGCCGAGGGTCTTGCCGGTGACGGTCATAACGTCGAGGTGAAGCATCGACTTGATCTCCTCCATGATGCGCGGCACGCCACCCGCATAGTAGAAGAACTGCGCCGGCCACTCACCTGCGGGGCGAACGTTGAGCAGGTAGTGGGCGCCACGGTGCAGGCGATCGAAGTCGTCGGCGGACATCTCGATGCCAAACTCGCGGGCAATCGCGGGGATATGCAGCAGCGAGTTGGTGGAGCCCGAAATGGCACCGTGGACCATAATTAGGTTCTCGAAGGACTCCTTGGTCACGATGTCGCGCGGGCACAGGTTGTGTTCGGAGAGCCACACGGACTGACGGCCGGCCTCGCGCGCAAACTCACGCAGATCGGAGCTGGTTGCGGGCAGCAGGGCCGTGCCGGGGAGCATAAGGCCCAGGGCCTCGGCGGTAACCTGCATGGTCGACGCGGTGCCCATAAACGAGCAGGCACCGCAGCTGGGGCATGCGTTGTGCTTGGCAAACTCAAGCTCCTCGCGGGAGATCTCGCCGCGCTCGTAGCGGGCAGAAATCGCGCCGAGCTGTTCCAGGGTCAACAAATCGGGACCGGCATCCATGACACCGCCGGTAACGACGATGGAGGGGATGTTGATGCGGCCCATGGCCATGAGGTTCGCAGGCAGGCCCTTATCGCAGCTGGCGACAAAGACACCGGCGTCGAACGGGGTGGCCTTGGCATGGATCTCGATCATGTTGGCGATCATGTCGCGGCTGGGCAGCGAGTAGTTGATGCCGTCGTGGCCCTGTGCCTCGCCATCGCAGATATCGGTGCAGAAGTAACGGGCACCGTGACCGCCAGCCTCGGCAACGCCAGCACGAACCTCCTCGACCAGCTCAAACAGGCCAGCAGAACCCGGGTGCGAGTCGCCAAACGTCGACTCGATAATGACCTGTGGCTTGTCCAGATCCTCGATCGTCCAGCCGGAGCCCAGACGCAGCGGGTCCATCTCGGGGCTGATGGTGCGAAACTTGCCGGAACGCGGCTGCAGTTTGGCAACCAGGTCGGCGGCCTCCTGCTGAATCTGTGCTTTGGTCTTCTCGTCCATGATGTTCTCCTCTTTTGGTTTGAACGGTTGTACCAATCGTTGGTTAATGAATCAGGTGTAAATGGGTACCGAGCGATGCACTCGGCGGAAGATGCTTAGCTACGCGAACTAGGCGAAGAACGAAATCACCAGGGCGCAGGCAAGACCCGAAAGGCCGATGAGCGTCTCCATAACGGTCCAGGACTTGAGGGTTGTCTTCTCGTCAATCTCCAGGAACGAGGAGCACATCCAAAAACCGGCATCGTTGACGTGCGAGAGGGCCGTGGCACCGCCGCAGATAGCAAGACAGATAGCGGCGCGCATGAGCACCGAGGCTCCGGCAACCGCGGGCATGGCGGCCATAATGCCCGATGCCATGGTCATAGCGACGATGGAGCTGCCAACAGAGGCGCGCACCATGACGGCAATCAAAAAGGCAACGACCACCAAAGGCAGCGGTGAGGCCTCGAGCATAGGGCCGATAACCTGGCCCAAGCCGCAGTCTTGCAGCATCCAGCGAATGACGCCGCCACAGGCGATAACCAGCAAGATCATGCCGACGGGTTTAAGAGAGCGGTCGAGCAGGGCTTTGAGCTCGGCGCCGGAGTAACCGCGGCGCGCGCCCAGCAGATACATCGCGACGAGCGTGGCGAGCGTCAAAGCGACGAACGGCTTGCCTAGGAAGGCGAGAATCGAGGCGAGCTCGGCGGGCATGGGGATATAAGAGGACAACGTGCCCAGCAAAATCAGACAAAGCGGCGTGAGCACGATGGCAAGCACCATGCCAAAGGAGGGAAGCTCCTTTTCGTCGCTCGCGCCCTCGGCAGAGGTAAAGTGCTCCGGAACATCGGTAAAGATGCGACCGCCCACGTTGCGGCCCCAGATGACGCCGGCAATCGCCATGGCGATGAAGGCGGTGGGGATACCGACGAGAATCATGGTGCCCAGGTCGACACCGAGCGTGCCGGCGACCAAAACCGACCCGGCCGATGGCGGCACAAACGCATAGCCAGCGGCAAGTCCCGCAAGCAGCGCGATGCCGTAGTAGAGCGTCGACTTTTTGGTCTGCGATGCCACGCTAAACGCAAGTGGGATCAAAACGACCACGCCGGCCTCAAAGAACACCGTAGTGCCGATAACCAGACCGGTAATTCCCAGCGCCCAGCTGGAATGACCCTGCCCAAAGGTATCGATGAAGGTCTGGGCGATCTTCTTGGCGCCGCCGCTCTCTTCAAGAATCTGACCAAACATCGAGCCCAGGCCAATGAGCAGGGCGATGTTTTGCAGCGTGGTGCCCACGCCCTTGGTGACAGTGTCCGCCACCAGGTCGAGCGGCATACCGGCGCCGATGCCGATCGCGAGCGCCGAGACCATCATCGAAAGCACGGGATGCAGCTTGAACTTAATGATGAGCGCAAGCAGCAGCGCAATGCCCACGATGGCGGCGATGACCAGCCTGGTGGGATCAGCCATAAACGTTGGGTCTGACATCTTTCCTCCAATTCATCAGACCTTTTGAATTCGTCTGATGACTATAGCGTGTTTTGGAAAGGTCTGATGTTTCATTTTGAAATTTGTTCGAAATACATCTGATGTATTTGGT
>CABUVH010000001.1 GCA_902494935.1 uncultured Collinsella sp. | reverse complement strand
TCCTAACTTCGGCAACGATCAGTTCGAGCTTCCCGACTTCCTGAAGCGCGGTAGCTTCTAAGTCGTTCTTTGCATTGTTGTGCACAGGGGCGTGTCCGTATGGACGCGCCCTTTTTATTACGGGCTTTAGCCTGTGCGGGGCGCGCAGCGCGCCGCATCAGAAACCACCCGCTATGCGGGTGGGGCCAAACGGCTTTACAAAGCCGCCCCCTCGCCGGACACTTGCGATTGTTCAGGCCGCAAGGAATCCGAGTCGAGAGGGCGGTGGTGGCGTATGGCCCAGAAGGCCTACAGCCTGTCGCACACGAAGTGGATGTGCAAGTACCACGTCGTGTTCACGCCGAAGTATAGGCGCAAAGTCATCTACAACCAAATAAGGTCCGACCTTGGGGAGATCTTCAGGAAGCTCTGCCAGTACAAGGGGATAGAGATCATCGAGGGGCACCTGATGCCCGACCACGTCCACATGCTGCTGGCGATACCGCCGAAGTACAGCGTATCGAGCGTGATGGGCTATCTGAAGGGGAAGAGCTCGCTGATGATATTCGACAAGCACGCGAACATGAAGTACAAGTTCGGCAACAGGAAATTCTGGGCCGAGGGCTACTACGTGTCCACCGTCGGCCTGAACGAGGCCACCATCGCGAAGTACATCCGGGAGCAGGAGAAGGCCGACATCGCGATCGACCGGCTGAGCGTCAAGGAGTACGAGGACCCCTTCGATAGGGGGCCGGGGCGTAAATAGCGCCGGTTTGACCGGCCCGTCACGGGTCAATCTGCAGTGCGGCCCGAACCCCGTGAGGGCCGGCGCCTTTAGACGCGTGCCGGAAATCCAAGGGTTATACCCTAAGAGCAAACCACCCCTTTTAGGGGTGGTTTTGATTTAAAATACCTGCTCAGTTGTGATTTGTGGTGCTGGGAGGCGCTTGTGGGCAAGGCTAAGGCTAAGGCGAAGAAAAAGACGACGGGGGCGCGGGCTAAGCGCGATCGTCGTCGGAAGCTCGCGACCGAGGCTCCCGCGTCTGCCGAGGAGCTGTTGGCAAGCGTGCCGGGACTCGACGCGCTGCAGGATGTTCCGGCGTTCGATGACCTGCCAATCGACGATGCTCAGCAGGCTGCCTTCGATAATTTTTGTGCCCAGGCCGAGGAGCCCGAGCAGATGCAACTGGGTGCCGTGGTGCGCCTGGATCGCGGGTTTCCGCTGGTGGCGACTGCCGGCGATACCTTTCGTGCCGAGCATGCCGTGGGGTTTGCCAAGTCGCGTGGCGAGGACGAGGTTCTGCTGCCCGCCGTGGGCGACCGCGTGGCGGTGCGTCGTGCGCCCGGGCACGACATGGGCGTGATCGAGTGTGTGCTGCCACGCCGCACGAGTTTTGAGCGCTGGCGCGGACGCGCTCGCGGCGAGCGTCAGGTGCTTTGCTCCAACGTGGATAGCGTTCTGATCGTGCAGGCGCTCGGCGCCGGCGAGGTACTGCTCGACCGCGTGGCGCGCTCGCTGGTGTTGGCACTCGACTGCGATGCCGAGCCGGTGGTGGTACTCACCAAGGCCGACCGCTGCGACGCCGATGAGCTCGAGCGCGATCTGGACCGTGTGCACCGCTTGGTGGGTCCGGACGTGCGCGTGATCGTGACGTCCTCTGCCGAGGGTCGTGGCCTGGACGAGGTGCGCGCCTGCGTGCCCGCCGGGAGCTGCGCCATGATCTTGGGTGAATCGGGTGCTGGCAAGTCGACGCTGCTCAACGCGCTGCTGGGTCACGATACGTTGGCGACCGGCGGCGTACGTGAGCGCGATGACCAGGGTCGCCACACCACGGTCGCGCGCGTGATGGTGGCGCTGCCGGGCGAAGCCGGCGTTATTGCTGACGCGCCGGGCCTGCGCAGTCTGCCGCTCGTGGGGCATGAGCGGGGCTTGGCACGCGCGTTTCCCGAGATCGTCGAGGCGTCGCGTGCGTGCCGGTTTGGCGACTGCACGCATACCCACGAACCGGGCTGCGCCGTTCGCGAGGCCGAGGATGCCGGGCAAATCGACAGCCTGCGCCTGGAGACGTTCCAAAACCTGGCGTCATCCATGCGTGTGAGTGCTCAGATGCTCGATCCCGATGTCCATCTGTAATTGAATCTACCTATGACAGCCGTCTCCCAACGGTACGGGAGGCGGCTTTTTTATTGCCGATGCGCCCCTAAACGTGCGTTTTGCCGACGTGCTGACCAAAACCTTGCCACGAGCTTGACGGGCCGGTCAGCTTTTGGTCGGCAATTGGTTTGACACTCAAAACCAAGATCGCGATCGCACCGTTTTGCTGCTTGCCCGCTCGGACAATGGTGCTACGGGCATCCGCCCGGTGCTACCTTGAGAGGAGCGGCCGTGAACAAGAGCAAGCGCATCGCCATCAGTCTAATCGCGGGTGTGCTCGCCGCGCTGCTCTGCATGGTCTACGCATCGTCGATTCGCTCGCAGGCTGAGCAGGTCCAGGCCGAGACGCTGGCCAAGTATGGCGGCGATCGCGTCGAGGTGTGCGTCGCGGCGCGTGATATCGATGCGGGCGAGACCCTCGACGAGACCAATGTCATAACCCAGGAATGGCTGGCGAGCCTGCTGCCGCGCGATGCGGCGACCGAGCTGCGCCAGGTGCGCGGCGACGTGACGACCTCGCGCATCCCTAAAAATGCCGTGATTTGCGATGTCTACACCAAGGCCGAAACCCACACGCTCGAGGTGCCCAAAGGCAAGGTCGCCGTTTCGGTGGCGGTCGATGCCGAGCATTCGGTCGGGGGCGCCACGGGCGTGGGCAGCTACGTGGACGTGTACGTGCAAAAGGACGGCGTAACCGATCGGCTGTGCGGTGCGCGCGTAATCGATACCAGTGAAGATGCCGGCGCTACGCGTGAAGGCAAGATCGAATGGGTGACGCTGGCGGCCGACCCCGAAGACGTTAAGGAATTGCTGGGGGCCTCGGGTAAGGGGACGGTCAGTTTGACGATTCCCGCCACGGTGCGCGGCAAAAAGAGCGGAGGCGACGAGTGATGAAAGCGATCTGGCTTGCATGCTGCGCGTGCGGTGATTACGGATTGCTGCAACGGGAAGTCGAGGGCCGCGATGCGGGCGCGCAGGTGCTTCGCGTGGGCGACCTGGATGGGCTGGTGTCCATGGCGCGGGCGTTTCCGTCGCGTCGCGGGGCGGCGATTATCGCGGCGACCCTGTTCGATGCCGAAGACGTGCGAAAGACTGTTGCGCGCCTGACGGCCGAGGGCCGCGTGAGCCGCGTGGTCGTACTGATAGAGACGCTCGATCCTTCGGATATCGAGGGGCTGTTTCGCGCGGGGGCGACCGAGGTTATCGCTGCGCGTAGCATATGCGGCAACGGGCGCGCGGGCGAGGGAACGGTTGATTACGACCGGTGTATGACGATTGAGCCCGATGCTTTTGTTGATAGGGAACCCGGGGCGCCTCGCGCTACAAGAGGCCCGCGTGTTGATGATTATGGAAAAGCGGAAGCCGAGCATGGTCGGTGTCCCCGGGATCCCCTTGCATACGATGAAGTCGGAGAGCCGGTGCCGTATGGCGAGGATTTTTTGGATGCTGATATGGGATACGTGCATGGCGTGAGCCTAGTCGATGAGCTCGACGAGGTGGAGGGGCTTGCCGAGAGCGACAGCGTGCGTGTCGATGCGACCGTGAAGTCTCCAGACTCGGTCCCGCAGACCGAGCAACCTGCCATGCCGGCTTGGGCGCAGCATATGAGCGCTGCCGGGGAGACGGGGACGTTGCCGTCCGTGCCCGCGTCGCCTGCCCCCGCGCCGCCGGCGGATGCCGCCGCTCCGTCGCATCGAGCTCCGGTTGTCTGCGCCGTCTCGGGTTCGGGCGGTTGCGGCAAGTCGACGATCGTCGCCGCCATGTCGCACGCGGCGTCGCTGCTGGGCCTGCGTGCTGCCGTGCTCGACTTGGACCTGATGTTTGGAAACCTCTACGACCTGTTGGGCGCCGATGCCCCGCATGACATGGCGACGCTTATCGAGCCATCGGCTGCGGGCGCACTCGCCGAATCGGACATCGTGGCCGCCTCGATGCGCGTGGCCCCGGGCGTCACGCTTTGGGGTCCGGTCGCCGCGCCCGAACAGGCCGAGCTCATGGCGCGTCCGGTGGAGCTGTTGCTCGATGTCTTGCGCCACGAATCCGACGTGGTGCTTGTCGACACCTCGGTCTTTTGGGGCGACGCCGTGGCGGCCGCGGTGGCGGCGAGCGACCGCTGCCTGGTCGTGGGCGATCCATCGGTGTCGTCTGCGACGTCCGCGGCACGCGTCATCGAGTTGGCGAGCCGTGTGGGCGTGCCGCGTACGCGCATGAGCGCCGTATTCAACCGGTTTGGCGCGCGCGGCGCCGACGAGGATGTCGCCATGCGCTTTGAGATTGCCTGCGCGTTGAGCTCCAAGATTCGCATCGCCGACGGCGGGCAGGACTTGACGGCGCTCATGGCATTCGGCCGTGCTGACGAGGCGGTGGGCCAGACCAGCGCTTTTGCCACCAGCGTGCGCGAAGCCACGCGCGAGATGCTCGTGGAGCTGGGCTGCGCCGTCGGTCCCTGGAGTGACATGGTCACCGACCGCGCGACGCGCACCGAGCGCCCACGTATCCGTCTTCCCTGGTCGCGCGAGGGTGATTCGCGATGAGCTTGCAAACAAGGATTAAGGAAGCCGGTGCGGCCGCGGCGGCGGCGCCTGTTGATGCGGGGCGCCACCGTGCCGTCAAGCGCCGCACCAAGCGCGCCGTGATGGACCGCATGGGCTATGACGAGGTGGCGCGTATCAGCGCATACATCGATCCGGCGCGCGCCCGCTCGGAATTGCGTCCTGCGGTGGAGGCGGCGCTCAACGTGGAGGAGCCGGGCGACCTGGCGACGCCCGAGCGCGAGACCATCATCGACGAGATCTTGGACGACGTGGTGGGCCTGGGCCCGCTGCAGCCGCTCATCGAGGACGACACCGTCACCGAGATCATGGTCAACGGTTGCCGCTCGGCTTTCTTTGAACGCGGCGGCGTCTTATATCCCATCGAGCATGCATTTGAGGATGACGAGCAGATCCGCGTGCTCATCGACCGCATCATCTCGCCGCTGGGCAGGCGCATCGACGAGCGCAGCCCCATTGTCAACGCCCGCCTCAAGACGGGCTATCGCGTCAACGCGGTGATCCCGCCCGTGGCGATTGATGGACCAATCCTCACCATCCGCAAGTTCTCAGATCGCATCTGTTCGTTGGACGAGCTTGTGGGCCTGGGGTCGCTGCCGCTTTGGTATGCGCAACTGCTGTCCTGTGCGGTGTCGCTGCGTCAAGATCTGGCGGTTGCGGGTGGCACGGGATCGGGCAAGACCACGCTGCTCAACGCGCTGTCGTGCGAGATATCCACCGGCGAGCGCATCGTGACGATCGAGGACTCCGCCGAGCTCAAGTTTGCGCATCACCCGCATGTGGTTCGCCTGGAGGCGCGCGAGGCTTCAATTGAGGGCGAGGGCGCGGTGACAATCCGCGATCTGGTGACCAACGCCCTGCGCATGCGTCCCGACCGTATTGTGGTGGGTGAGGTGCGCGGTGCGGAATGTTGCGACATGCTGCAGGCCATGAACACCGGGCACGACGGATCGCTCACCACGCTTCATGCGGGCACCGAGCAGGAGACCGTGGTGCGTTTGACGCTGCTTGCGCGCTATGGCATCGATCTGCCGAGCGAGCTTATCGAGGAGCAGATTGCCATGGCGCTCGACGGCATCGTGATGTCCGAGCGTCATGCGGACGGCAGGCGTTTCGTGTCCTCCTATTCGGGGGTGCGACGCGGCACGTCAGGCGGCGTGGAGCTTGAGCGCTACGTGACGTTCGATGCCGCCACGCGCACCTGGACGCTCGATCGCGAGCCTCCGTTTATCGCGGAGGGCCTGCGCTCGGGAACGCTCACACAAGAGGAGGTGGACGAATGGAGATCGTTGTGCCCCTCGTTGTAGGGGGATTGACAGGGCTTTCTGCCGCGGTGGCGTGCGGGGCGGAGCCTCGTGTGTCGCGCGTGCCGCCGGCGGAACTGGTCAGTCATGCGCTTGAGTCGGTTGCCGAGAGGCTGCCGCGCGAGTTGGTAGAAAACGACCTGCTAAAAAAGATTGCCCGCTCCTGGGCGGCGCTGGTTCCAGCACATCGCCTTGGCCTTGTTATCGAGGATGACGAGGCGCGCCTGGCATGCTTGCTGCTATCGAGTGGTGTCTGCGGCATTGCCCTGACTGTCGTATCGCTGTCGCCCATCGGCTTTGTCCTGGGGCTGCTCGCACCGTTTGGCGTAGGCGCCGCTCGCGACACCTTCGACCGTCGCCGCGAGCAACACGATGTGGAAGAAGCCATGCCCGAGGCCTTTACGGCGCTCTCTATGTCGCTCGCCTCGGGTCATTCGCTGGCCCAGGGCATGAGGTTTGTGGGGACTCACGCGCAAGAGCCGGTGCATACCGAGTTTTTGCGCGTGGCGACGGCGATCGACTGCGGCGTCTCGGCGACTGATGCGTTGGATGACCTACTCGACCGTATCGATGCCCCCGGCCTTTCGCTTGTCACCTTGGCGCTCAAGGTGTCGCAGCGAACCGGTGCCCCGCTTGCCGACCTGTTGTCCGAGGCGTCGAGCATGGTGGGGGAGCGCATTGAGCTCAAGCGCCGCTTGGACGTCAAGACATCGCAGGCTCGTATGTCGGCACACATGGTCTCGGCGATGCCGGCGGGTATGTGCGCGGTGCTGGCGCTGCTTTCGGCCGACTTTCGCCGCGGCCTTGCAACGCCGGCGGGTGCCGGTGCCGTGGTACTGGGACTTGCCCTCAACGCCGTCGCCCTGGTGGTCATCCGACGCATTATGCGGGTGGAGCTATGAGCGCCCTGGTCGGGGTCGCGGCATGCCTGTGCGCGCTCAGCGTGTTTATCGTGACAGGGCTCAATCGTGCGGACGCATGCAAGATCGCCCAGGTCTGCAAACGCGAGGCGCTGCTGGTTGTTGCGGCTGCCCGATCGGTGACCGATGTCCTGGTAGCACGGTTGAGGGGCATGCTCGGCACGGGTGGTACGGCGCAGGTGTCGCTCGGCGAGGTGTCCGAGATGATCGACGTGGTGCGTCTGGGGCTTTCGGCCGGCCTTTCGTTCGATGCGGCGCTTGAGGTTTTTTGCGCCAATCGCCGATCGACGTTGGCGCTCCGCCTTGAGCGAGCCTGCATGGCATGGCGGGTGGGCGTAGGGACGCGAGAGGATGAGCTTCTGGCGGCCGCGCGCGACCTGGATGTGCGGGCGCTCGAGACCTTTGCCATCACAGCGGGGCAGGCGCTTGCTCTCGGTGCCCCGCTTGCCGAGACGCTGGCGGCCCAAAGTCGCGAGATTCGCGCGGCCCATCGCGCCGCGGTCGAGCGCGAGATTGAGCGTGCGCCGGTCAAGCTGCTGATTCCCACCGGCACGCTCATCTTGCCGGCGTTGCTTCTGTCCATATTGGGCCCGCTGCTGGGAGCAGGCGGGATGATGTAGGGAGGAATACATGAATACGATGACTGACGTTGTTGACAAGGTCTGGAGCTTGGCGTTTTGCCGGTCAATTCACGCTCGCCAGCGTGCCGAAGAACTGCTGCGGGAGGAGAGCGCGCAGGGCACCACCGAGTACGCCATCCTAGTCGGTGTGCTCGTGGTGATTGCCATCATTGCCATCGTCGCATTTAAGGGCAAGGTCCAAGATTTATGGAGCGCTATCAGCGAGGGCATCAACAGCCTGTAGAGGGCGCCCGTCCCGTCGGCGCGTTGCTGGTACTCGCCTGCGCGGTCGTGGCGGTGGCAGTGGCGGTTTGGGGGCTTAACGCAGCACGGCAACAACGTTTAGGGGCTGCCGCGGATGCGGGATCGGGTTCGGCTGCGGCGTCTCAAATAGACGATGCGCGAGACGCGGCCGATGCGAATGCCGCCGTTACGGCGCAAACGTTCTTGCAAGCACTCGACGAGCGAGCGGACGCTGCAACGGGTTCATCTGCAAGCAATGCCGTCGCTGTTCGTCTCGCATGGTCCGAGTGCCGACCGATGACCGAGGCGGCGGCGGATATGCTGCGTGCCTATCGCGAGGTGCCCACGGCGCAACTTGCTCTGAGCGGCTATCTCGACATCAAGGGCAACGTGTGGGGCGCCATCGTGCGTGACGGACGCGGCTGGGTCGATATGGTGACGGTTGCCGCGGATGCTGGTGATACTTCGTGTTGCCTGCGCGTGGTCCGCCTGACCCCGCAGACAACGAACTCAAAGGAGGGGTCGTGAAATGCATTATGTCCTGCGCGAGGAATCTGCCCAGGCAACGGTCGAATACGCCATCGTCACGGTGGCACTGCTTTCCATCGTGCTGGCGATCGCAGGGCTTTGGCGTGCCGGTGCCGATGGGCGCTTGGCGGCGCTGGTCGAGCGGACGGCATCTCACGGCGTCACCTCGACATCGGTTGTCGACGCTGCTGCGGGTGCTAAGGACATCGTGCTGTATTGATGTTGCGCGCGAGGACCGGGCTCAGTCTACGGTCGAGGCGGCATTCCTACTGCCGACGTTTCTGACGCTCGTCCTGTTGGCGCTGCAGCCGGTGTGCCTGCTCTATACACGCGCGGTCATGGAGTCTGCCGCCGCCGAGACCGCGCGGCTCATGACCACGATGACGGTGGGGGATGACGAGGATGTTAAGGAGTTTGCCCGCCGCCGTCTTGCCGCGGTTCCCGACGTTTCGATTTTCCATGCCGGCGGGCCCCTGTCGTGGGATATCGAGCTTGGTCGGGCCGATGCGGGCGGCGTCTCGTCCGTTTCCGTTACCGGCGAGGTTAAACCGCTGCCCGTGATCGGTGCGTTTGCGCAGGCTATGGGTAGCGCAGGCCAAAACGGCTATGTCGAGCTTAAGGTCGATGTCTCGTATCGATCGCGTCCCGAGTGGCTGGAGGGAGATTATGATTCATGGATTGCTGCATGGGATTAAGCGCTGCCTGTTGAAGGTGACGAGGGGGCTTGCGGGCCGTTGCCGACCGCGTGCTCGCTGCAAGCGAGGCGGCTTTATGGGTCGAGCCGGGATCGACCTGTTTATCGAAGACGGTGCCTATACCACGCTCTCCTCTGCGGTGGTCATCTTGGTGGTGCTCACGTTGCTGTTTTCGTCGACGGCGGCGATATGGAGCATGTCGCGCGCGGGGGACACCCAGGTGGCTGCCGATAGCGGCGCGCTGGCAGGCGCCAATGTGGTGGCGTCCTACCATACGGCTGCGACGGTGGTGGATGCGAGCATATTGAGCTTGGGCCTAGCGGGGTTTGCCACGATCGGCACCGGCTTGGTCGCCATCCTTATTCCGGGTGCCGAGCTTGCCGCGGGCGATATGGTCGACACGGGGATCGAGATCATTAAAACGCGCAACAAGTTTGCCAAGAGTGCATCTGAGGGCTTGCAGAAAATCGAGACGGCTCTACCGTATCTGGTTGCCGCGCGAGCTACGCAGGCCGTGTCGGCGCAGGAAACCGAGGGCGCGACCTATACCGGTACGGCGCTTGCCGTGCCCAGGACGTCCGAGTCGGATTTCGTTGCGCTCGAGGGTTCCGAGATCTCGACCGATGCCGTCGAGAGCGCCTCAAAAGACCTTGACTATGCTGCCAAAGAACTGCAGAAAGCGTCCGAGAAAACGTCAAAGGCCAAGGAACGCGCCTGGCTTGCCGACTGCGGTGGATCGGACGAGAACGCGATTGGCAGCTGTTCATGTATGTGGGAACGCGCGGGGAGCTTGGCAAAGCTCTCAGGTGAGCAGAACCCGCATTATGCCTCGAGCGTTGCGTGGGAGCCACAGGTGGCGTTCGATCGCGCGAAGGCCTACTATCACCAGCGTCTGGCAGACGAAAAACCGCAGGGTTCAAGCGTCGAGATGAAGGCGGAGTCGGCGGCGCGCAAGGCGTTTTACACCTATGCGAGTACAGAGGTCAATCGTGCATATGTAACCGAGGACGGAGATGAAGTCGCTTTCTATATCCCGCTGTTGCCGCGCAACACCGACGAGGTGCGAGCGACGGAACTCTATACCGATGCGGTGTGGCCAGCCAGTGCCAATGATGGCAAGACGTATCTGCATTACGGAACGAGTTGCCCCAACTATAAGAAAGGGACGCCAGGCGGGCTAGCCTCGGTCGCTGCTTATGACGGGCAGGACAAATGCAACAGATGCCATTTTGGTGTTTCGTCGCTCGGCGCCGTTGCGGCTCCTTCGACTTCAATCGAAAACGGCTTCGAGTACCACTTTGATCGATTCAAAGACGCTCTGGAAGACTACGTCGAATGCCGCAACAAAGAGCTTGAGCTCATGCGCCAGACCGAGGACGAGGCTGACCGTGCGGGCAATGCGTTTGACGAGGCCATTAAAGCGCTTTCGGGCGAGCGTCCGCGTATCGCCCCGCCCGGCCGCAATGGCGTGGTCGCCCTTGCGGTTTCGGGTGCCATCTCGAGCCCCGATGAGCTCAACTCTTCGTTTAACACGACAGTCAGGCTTGGCGATCGCGGCGCGATCTCTGCTGCGGTGCTGGCGCCCGATGACGCGACGGCGCAGAACAACGTTCTCTCGCGGTTTTTCTCGACGCTGGAGGAGCGTTCGGGTGGCGTTGTCGGCGTACTCGATGGCGTCATGGATGTTTGGGGGCGGCTGCTTGTGGGATACGGAGACATCCAAGGCTCGGCCGACGAGCTCATGGACGAGATGATCGATGATCTGGGAGGGGGCAGCGGTGCGTTGAGTTCCATTGCGTCGTGGCTTGGTGATACCGTTTCGGCGTCCGTGGCGGCGCTGGGCTTGGAGCCGTGCGACTTGCGCCTACGAAAGCCGGTGCTGACCGACACCGCCAACGTCATCAAGAGCCCGGGGTCTGACATCACAGGTCTTTCTAATGCGCAGGACAAGCTACGAAGTATTCCGTTGGGCGTGACCGATCCCAAGGCGCTTTGCGAGGCGCTGGAATATCAAGTCGAGCGCACCATCAGCGGCACGGTGTTCACGCTTGCGGAGATTCCGCTGCCCGGCGGCGGTTCCATCCCACTTACCGTCGATGTCGCCACACTGGCGGGTGCCCTGGGCGGTGGGTCGTAATGGGCATCCGCACGCGCCTGTGCGAGGAGCGCGCCCAGGCGACGGTCGAGATGGCCGTGGTCACGCCCGTCCTGCTGGTTCTGGCGCTTATCGTGTACAACGTCATGGTCTTTGCCGACGCGGTCGCGCGCTTCGATCGCGTGGTGCCCGATATCGTGCTAGCGCATGCCGTGGCGCCGAGCGGGGAGGGCGATGGCAGCTCCATCGATGCCTCCGCGACCGTTCAGGCTCAGATTCAACATGCCATGGAAGGCTATGACTTGCAGATCGAGGTCTCGAGCGAACAGGGTGCGACGACATCGGATGGCGGTCTGCTTTCGCTTTCCGGCACGTTTAGGACCTATACCTGCATCATGCGCTATGAGCCGTGGCCGAGCTCGCTCGGCATCGCCGGCGTTTCGCTGGGGGCGCCGGCAAAGTTGTCTCACGAGCGTGCAGTGACGGTCGATCCGTGGCGTCCGGGGGTGGTCACGTGACCGCGGTCTCATCCTACATTGCCTACGCGCGGGCGCTCAACAGGCTGGGTTGGACGCCTGCCGAGTTTGTGGTGGCGGAGTCGTTTGCCGTGCGCCTGCGCGGCATGCTGGGACGGTCTCCGATTGCCGCCAACGGGTTGCCGCTCGTCATGGCGTTCCCACGCTGCTCTTCGGTCCACACCTGCTTTATGGCCTATCCCATCGACATTGCCTTTATCGACCGCAACGGCAGCATCCTCGCATGCTACGAAAACGTCCGTCCTTGGCGCATGTGTTCCTGCCCCGGTGCCTGGGCGGTACTGGAACGCCCTTCAATTCTCGCTACACCTCCCGCCCTCCAACAAGTGCCGGCGTAAGAATTGGCGACAGCGGACTTTCGTCATACGAAATTGGGTAAGATGGAGGAGAAATTCTGGCAAGAGATCGAGCAAGCTCGGCAGAGGGGTCGATGATGAGCAAGGCGTATACGGCTGCCAATGGTCAGGTTGTAACGGATGAAATGATTGACGCGTGGTGCGAGTCGTACGAGCATGGCGGGTTTCCGGACGGCGAGCATACCGTTGGGGGGATCGTGCACGGGCGGCCTCCGCTCTCAAGCGAAGGGACGGCAACGCTATCGGTCAAGATTCCCCTAGGGATGAAGGAGGCGATTCGTCGTCGGGCGGCGGCTGAAGGAATGACGCCAAGTGAGTTTGCCCGTGCAGCCTTGAGCGAAAAACTTCTTGCGGTGGGTTGATGTCTCTAACGTGCTGTTCTATAGGGTCGGCCTTGTGGCTGGCGCCGTGCTCAAAAACTTTTTTTAAATTCTCGGTTGACCGGAGCGCGTCCTTGGTTATACTAGTCAAGCCTTGAAACAAGGCACACCTCAAATGGCTGGGTAGCTCAGTTGGTAGAGCAGAGGACTGAAAATCCTCGTGTCAGGGGTTCGATTCCCTTCCCCGCCACCTTGAATTGACTAGGACCTCTGCAAAGGGGTCCTTTTCTTTTATGTGGACCATGCATGGAATCGAACCCCGTGAGGGCGCGGAGCTGAGGAAACGCGCAAGCGTTTTCCAGCGTAGCTCGCAAGGCGCGCAAGCGCCGCGGCGGTCCGTCCGCGCAGCGCGCGGACGCGATTCCCTTCCCCGCCACCTTGAATTGACTAGGACCTCTGCAAAGGGGTCCTTTTCTTTTATGTGGACCCGCGGAAAGCGCATCCCATTAATGAGCGAAAGAATGGAATGCGCTTTCCGGCGCCTGCCCTCGGCGTGTATGCGCATCTCGGTACGTCATCTTGACCCCGCTCGCCCCAGACATTCCTCCCGCTTTTGCGCCACTTTACAGACCGTTCGGTCGTCTGTCCGCACACGCGGGTATACTCAAAACGATACTTTTCCTATGCAATACGATGCAGGTTTGGCCTGCACGATCCGAAGGGGGCAGTGATGGAGAGGATACTCGGCGTTAATCTCTCTGGCTGGTTTATTCCCGAGCCTTGGGTGACCCCGTCGCTATACGCGGCGACCGGTGCATCCAACGCGGCCGAGCTGCAGGAGGCCATGGGCACCGCCGCCTATAACGAGCGCATGCGCCGTCATTACGAGACGTTTGTGAGTGAGGACGATTTTCGCCGCATGGCGCAGGTCGGTCTCAATGCCGTGCGTCTGCCGGTGCCCTGGTATGCCTTTGGTTCGCAGGAGGCCGATGCGTCCTACATCTCGGTTGTCGACTACATCGACCGTGCGATTGAGTGGGCTGCCAAGTACGATATCCGCGTGCTGCTCGATCTGGCGACGGTGCCCGGTGGCCAGGGCGATTCCAACGATTCGCCCACCACGCCGGAGGCTGTTGCCGAGTGGCATTCGTCCACCAACGGCCGTCATGTCGCACTCGACGTGCTCGAGCGCTTGGCCGATCGCTACGGCGAGGCCGAGAGCCTGCTGGGCATTGAGCTGTTGGATACGCCGCAGATGAGCGTCCGCAAGAGCCTCTTTACCATGACGGATGGAATTCCGGCCCACTACTTGCGCAATTTCTATCGCGATGCCTACGAGCTCGTCCGTTCGTATATGCCCGAGGATAAGATCGTCGTCTTCTCGTCGTCGGGGCATCCCAGCGAGTGGAAGCATTTTATGCGCGGTGCCAAGTACAAGAACGTCTACATGGACCTTCACCTGTACCATTACCGCGACGAGTATGCGCTCGACATCACGAGCCCCCGCGGGCTGACGACGGCGATTTCGCGTAACAAGCGCGAGCTTAAAGAAGCGATCTCGACAGGGTTCCCCGTGCTGGTGGGCGAATGGTCGGGCGCGGCGATCTTTGCCAACTCGTCGGTTACGCCCGAGGGCCGCAATGCCTACGAGCGCGTGTTTATCGCCAACCAGCTGGCTTCGTTTGCGCCGGCTGCCGGTTGGTTCTTCCAAACGTGGAAGACCGAGAAGCGCATTGCAGCATGGGACGCCCGCGCGGCACTCGGTACGCTCGAGCGCGGCATGATTGAATAGGTTGATATGACGCAAAACAGCGCCCATACGGGCAAACTCTATGTGGTCGGCACGCCCATCGGCAACCTGGGCGACCTGTCCCCGCGCGTTGGCGAGGCCTTTGCCGCCGCCGATGCCATTTGCTGCGAAGACACGCGTGTGACGTCAAAGCTGCTGATGCATCTGGGCATTTCCAAGCCGCTTGTCCGTTGCGACGAGAATGTGATCGCCAGTCGCGCCGCCGGCCTGGTCGACCGCCTGCTGGCGGGGGAGACCCTCGCCTTTGCCTCGGACGCCGGCATGCCGAGCGTGTCCGATCCCGGCCAGGCGCTGGTTGAGGCGGCGCGTGAGGCCGATGTGCCCGTCGAAGTTATTCCCGGGCCCTCTGCTTGCGTCACGGCGCTCGTTTCGTCCGGCATTCCCTGCGAGCATTTTTTCTTCGAGGGCTTTTTGGGCCGAAAGCACGGCGACCGCGTGCGCCGTTTGCAGCGCCTTGCCGTGGTGCCCGGCGCACTCATCTTCTACGAGTCTCCACATCGCATCGTGGCTACGCTCGAGGCCGTGGCAGAGGTTTTTTCCCAGCGTGAGGTTGCCGTCTGCCGCGAACTCACCAAGCTGCACGAGGAGGTCTTGCGTGGGCCCGCCACCCAGCTTGCCGAGGAGCTGCGTGCTCGCGGCGAGGTAAAGGGCGAGATTGCGCTGGTCATCGCGCCGCCGAGCGAGGATGAGGAGGCCGGTATCGTGCCGGTTGGCGCCGCGGCAGCGGATCCCGACGAGGCCCTGCGCGAGGATATCCGCGCCGCGCTCGAGGAGGGGGAGCCCGCCTCTGCCGTGGCCAAGCGCCTGTCTCAGAAGCATTCGCGCCGCAAGCGCGATGTCTATGCCATGGTGCTCGATATGCAATAGATGGAGGATATCCAGCCCTTGCGCTAGAATCATCCCCTGTATGCAACGTTTTTCTGGAGGACAAACCCCATGGATCAAAGCAAGCCTTCGTTCTTTATCACGACGCCCATCTACTACGTCAACGCCGATCCGCACCTGGGCACGGCTTATTCCACCATCATCGCCGACGTTCAGGCTCGCTATCGCCGCTCCGCCGGCTATAACGTCAAGTTCCTGACCGGCATGGACGAGCACGGCGAGAAGGTCGCCGAGGCCGCAGCCAAGCATGGTATGACGCCGCAGGAGTGGACCGACAGCCAGGCTCCGCACTTCAAGGAGCTTTGGAGCAAGCTCGAGATTTCCAACGACGACTTCATCCGCACCACCGAGCCGCGCCAGCATCATGCCGTGCAGTACCTGTGGGAGCGCATGAAGGAGTCCGGTTACCTGTATAAGGGCAGCTACGACGGCTGGTATTGCGTGCCTGACGAGACCTACTTCACCGATACGCAGGTCCAGAAGGGCGACGAGGAGTACGGCAGCGTCGGCCAGCACCTGTGCCCCGACTGCCACCGTCCGCTTGAGCGCGTGCAGGAGGAGTCCTACTTCTTTAAGCTTTCCGCCTTCCAGGATAAGCTGCTCAAGCTCTATGATGAGCACCCCGACTTTGTCGAGCCTGCGTTCCGCATGAACGAGGTGCGCAGCTTTGTCGAGGGCGGGCTTAACGATCTTTCCGTAAGCCGCACGAGCTTTGACTGGGGCATTCAGGTCCCGTTTGACGAGGGCCACGTGACTTACGTGTGGTTCGATGCGCTGCTCAACTATATGACGGCCGTCGGCTACGGTGTCGACACCGACGAGGCGCGTGCCGAGCTGGCCTATCGCTGGCCCGCGCAGTTCCACATCGTGGGTAAGGACATCATCCGCTTCCACTGCGTCATTTGGCCCGCCATGCTCATGGCCATCGGCGAGGCCCTGCCCGAGCACGTCTTTGCCCACGGCTTCCTGACCGTGCGCAATGCCGAGACCGGCAAGGCCGAAAAGATGTCCAAGAGCCGCGGCAACGCCATCGCTCCGCAGGACGTTATCGACATGCTGGGCGTCGAGGGCTATCGCTATTACTTCATGACCGACGTCGTCCCCGGCACCGACGGTGCCATCAGCTTCGATCGCATGGAGCAGGTCTACAACGCCGACCTGGCCAACAGCTGGGGCAACCTTATCTCGCGTTCGCTCAACATGAGCGGCAAGTACTTTGACGGTTGCGCGCCCGCCAAGCCCGCGTCGTTCGATGCGTTCGAAAACCCGCTGGCAAAGATCGCCGATGGCCTGGTCGAGCGCTACATGGCCAAGATGGACGTGCTCGATTACGGTGGAGCTAAGGACGAGGTCATGGAGCTCATCCATGCCGCCAACCACTACATCGAGGACTCCGAGCCCTGGGCGCTTGCCAAGGACGAGACCAAGGCTGACGAGCTGGCATTTGTGATCTACAACCTGCTCGAGGCTATCCGCATTGCCGCTCACCTGCTGATGCCGCTCATGCCCCAGACTTCTGCCGAGGCCCTGCGCCGCCTGTCGTGCGAGGACGAGGCCGCGAGCGACGACCTCAAGGGCATTTGCGCTTGGGGCTTGCTTGCCGGTGGTCAGCCCGTCGAGAAGGGCGAGCCGCTGTTCCCGCGTCTGGGCTAAGCTGCCGCGCGCCATATCGGCAATTTGCTGTTTAGATGTAAGGGCATGGCCGCAACGGTCCATGCCCTTTTATTTCAAGACGCCGCCACCATGCTAAGGAGGCAACTATGACAACTTCGCCTTTGGCAAACCCCACGGCAACAAGGGAGCTGCTGGAGGAGTTTGGCCTTGCGACCAAGCATCGCCTGGGCCAGAACTTCCTGATCGACAACCATGTAATTGAGCGCATTTGCGAGCTTTCCGAGCTTGCGGGCGATGAGCGCGTGCTCGAGGTCGGTCCGGGCGTTGGTACGCTCACGCTTGCGCTGCTGCAGGAGGCGGCGTGCGTCACGTCGATCGAGGCCGACCCCGAGCTCGAGCCGGTGCTCGATGCCCATGCCGCTGACTACGCCAACTTCCGCTTTATCATGGGCGACGCGCTCAGGGTGACGCCGGAGCAGATTGAGCAGGTTGCGGGCGGTGAGCCGACGGTATTTGTCGCGAACCTGCCCTATAACGTGGCGGCGACGATCATCCTGCAGTTCTTCCAGACGATGCCCGCGCTCAAGCGCGCCGTCGTCATGGTTCAAAAGGAGGTTGCCGATCGCATTGCCGCAGTGCCGGGCAATAAGACCTATGGCGGCTATACGGCAAAGCTCGGCCTGTATGCGCAGGTGACGGGTCGCTTTGAGGTGCCGCCGCGTTGCTTTATGCCGGCACCGCACGTGGACTCGGCCGTCGTGCGTATCGACCGTGTTGACGGCGTGGTGCCCGAAGGACTCGATCGCGAGTTTGTGGCCCGCGTGATTGACGCCGCATTTGCTCAGCGTCGCAAGACCATCCGCAATTCCATGAGCGCCAACGGCTTTGCCAAGGACGTGCTCGATGCCGCCTTTGAGGCTTGCGGTATCTCACCCACCACGCGCGCCGAGACGCTCGATGTTGCTGACTTTGTCCGCCTGGTCCAGGAGCTAATCCATGACGCTTAATGCCGAACGCGTGACGTTTACCAAGAAAAAGAAGACGGTTGCCTGCCCCGTGCCCTTGGCACCGCTTGCCGACACGCATGCGCATCTGCTTTCGTTTTGGGGCAAAGAAGTGCCCGAAACGCTCGTGCGCGCCAAAGCCGCGGGCGTCGATCTGTTGGTGACGATGCTCGACCCCATCGCCGACAAGCGCAGCGTGACGGACTATAGCGACTGGCTCGTGCGCGAAATTCTGCCGATGCGGGATATTCCGCAGATCAAGTATCTCGCTGGCGTTCACCCCTATGGCGCGCCGGATTATACCGACGACATTCACGCACAGGTTGTTGCTGCGCTTGATGACCCTTTGTGCGTCGGCATCGGCGAGATCGGTCTGGACTATCACATGGATTACGACGACGACATCGCGCCGGCGCCCCACAGTGTGCAGATTGATTGCATGGCACGTCAGCTCGAAGTTGCCGTGCGTCGTAACGTGCCGGTGGAGCTGCACCTGCGGCACGAGGACTCGGATGGGGAGCGCACTTCGCACGTTGATGCGTACAACGTGCTGCGCGAGGTAGGCGTGCCTCAGGCCGGTTGCGTGCTGCACTGCTTTGGCGAAGATCGCGCCACGATGGAGCGCTTTGTGGGTTTGGGCTGCTATATCGCCTATGGCGGCGCGGCCACCTTTAAGCGCAACGACGACGTGCGCGAGGCATTTGCGGCAACCCCGCTCGATCGCATTTTGTTCGAGACGGATTGCCCGTATATGGCGCCGGAGCCCATTCGTGGTCTTGAGTGCGAGCCGGCAATGATTTCTATCACGGCAAACACGCTGGTCAACGACCGTGTCGATCGTACCGGCGAGGATGCTGAGGCAATCGCGCGAGCAGCTTGGGAAAATGCCTGCAAACTTTTTCAAAAATAGTTCTTGCGTTCGTGGTGGCGCTCCGTTATTCTAATTCCTGCACGCGGGCGTGGCGGAATTGGCAGACGCGTACGGTTCAGGTCCGTATGGGGGCAACCCCATGAAGGTTCAAGTCCTTTCGCCCGCACCATTAAATGAAAGAGCTCCCAGCAATGGGGGCTTTTTTGTTATGGGCCCATCGCAGGGACTTGAACCTGTGAAGGAGCGAGCGTAAAGAAAACGCGGAGCGTTTTTAGCGAGCTGGCGAGTCCGCCGGCAGGCGGGCGAAGCCGGTGCGGATCCGCGAAGCGGATACGCGGACGTCCTTTCGCCCGCACCATTGATTGAAAGAGCTCCCAGCAATGGGGGCTTTTTTGTTATGGGCCTCCTGTTGGTGTCACGTGGCTGCTTCCTGCGGGTATCCTAGTGCCAACGTGTACCTATCAGAGGAGAGACCATGCTGTTGTCCGGTATTATCGCTGCTCTTACGAGCCTTCTACTTCCCATCATCATTTTGTTGCTACTGCTTCCCAACGCTTGCTATGTCGTTGAACAGCAGCATGCTGTAATCATTGAGCGCTTGGGCAAGTTCAACCGCATCGTCAACGCGGGCTTCCACATGAAGGTGCCCGTGATCGACCGCAAGGCTGCCACGGTGAGTCTGCGCACCATGAAAAACGGCTTCGGCATCGACGTTAAGACCCAGGACAACGTGACCATCGGCCTTGAGGTATCCGCTCAGTACCACGTGAGCTATGACATGGGCGCCGGCCCGGCAGATTCGGGCATCTACAAGAGCTACTACATGCTGCAGGAGCCCGTCGACCAGATGCGCGATTTCATCACCGATGCCCTGCGCTCTTCCATCCCTGTCTACACGCTCGATGAGGTCTTTGCTAAGAAGGATGACATCGCCAAGGACGTCAACGCCACCGTGTCCGGGCAGATGGCCGCCTACGGCTTCACCCTCGTGTCGACACTCATCACCAAGATCGCGCTGCCGACCGAGGTCGAGAACTCCATGAACGACATCAACGCCGCCCAGCGCAAGCGCGCTGCTGCGCAGGAGCTCGCCGAGGCCGACCGCATCAAGCGCGTCACCGAGGCGACCGCCGAGGCCGAGGCGATGGAAAAGGCGGGCGAGGGCATCGCCAACCAGCGCAAGGCCATCGCGCTGGGCATCAAGGATTCGCTCGAGATCATCCAGGAGACGGGTGTCGGCAACGACGAGGCCAACCAGCTGTTCATGTTTACGCAGTGGTCCGAGATGATGACGGAGTTCGCTCGCACGGGTAAAACATCGACGGTCGTGCTGCCGAGCGATTTCTCGCAGTCGGCCTCGATGTTCGAGCAGATGCTGGCCGCCGGCAAAGTTCAAAACGATTTGAAGGAGTAGACGCGCGTGAAATACACCGTCGTTTGCGTTGGTAAGCTCAAGGAGCGCTTTTGGAAGGACGCGTGTGCCGAGTACACCAAGCGCCTAGGTGCCTATGCCAAGGTGGATATCCGCGAGGTGGCCGATATCGACCCGGCTAAGGCGGGCGGCGTGGATGCCGCGCGCGACAAGGAGGGGGTGGCGATTCTTGCAACCCTGCCGCCTCGAGCGCATGTGATCTTGCTGGCCATTGAGGGCAAAGAGCGCTCGAGCGAGGAGCTTTCGGCGCGGCTCGATGATCTTATGCTGCGTGGTAACAGCGACATCGCCTTTGTGATTGGCGGATCGGACGGCGTGAGCGATGACGTGCGCGCACGAGCCGACGAGATGCTCAGCTTTGGACGCATTACCTTGCCGCATAACTTGGCGCGCGTGGTGCTGCTGGAGCAAATCTACCGCGCCTGCAAGATCAGCCGTGGCGAGCCGTATCACAAATAGGTCGGCAATACGAAACAATGCCGTGGGACAATAGCCTTCGTTTTGAAGAGCGTGTCTGAGAGGACTATGAGATATGAAGATCGGATTTGTCGGTTTTGGCAATATGGCGAGCGCTATGGCCGATGGCTGGATCGCCGCCGGTGTGGCTGCGAGCGATATGTGCGCCTGCGCGGGCCACTACGACGCCTTGGTCGAGCGTTGTGAGGCACGTGGGATGGTTGCCTGTCGTGATGCGGCGGAGGTTGTCGCCGCATCCGATATCGTGGTTGCTGCGGTCAAGCCATACATGATTGAGAAGGTCTTCGCTCCGCTCAAAGAAACCCTTGCCGACAAGGTTGTCCTTTCGGTCGCCTGGACCTGGGATAGCGCCAAGTGGGAGCAGGTCCTGCCGGGTGTCGCACACATCTCGACGGTGCCCAACACGCCGGTTTCGGTGGGCGAGGGCGTCATCGCCTGCGAGAAGTCCTCTACGCTCAACGGCGAGCAGCGTGCCGTGGTGCTCGACCTGCTCGGTAAGCTTGGCACCGTCGTCGAGCTCGACACGAGTCTGCTGTTTGTGGGCGGTACCGTGGGCGGTTGCGCACCGGCATTTGTCGCCATGGCGATTGAAGCCTTGGGCGACGCGGCCGTCAAGCACGGTATCCCGCGCGCCGATGCCTATCGCATTGTGAGCCAGATGGTGCTGGGCACGGCAAAGCTACAGCTTGCGACTGGCCAGCATCCTGCGGCGATGAAGGATGCCGTATGCTCACCCGGTGGCGCCACCATCAAGGGCGTCGTCGCGCTCGAGGACGCCGGTATGCGCAGCGCTCTGGTCAAGGCCATCGACGCCACCCTCCAGTAAAACCCGCCATTTAGGGACAGGTTTATTTTGGCAGGTTTTTTCCTGCGGTTTTGTTGCATGTACGAAAAGCGCCCCGCGACTGGCTCAATTCCAGTTGCGGGGCGCTTGCGTTTGCCCAGATAAAACCGACCAAAATAAGCCTGTCTCTTTTTGGCAGGCTAGTCCCAGAAGCCGTCTTCTTCGTCCTCGGACTTGGGGCCACGGTCGACATACATCTTATGGGTGCGCTTCTCCATTACAAAGGCAAGAATCGCAAACAGTAGGATGCCGCCGGCGAAAAGGATGGCAAAACCGGTGCGGGTGCCAAACAAAAAGGAAAAAACTGCGTCCATTGGGTGCCTTCTTGCGTAGTTGGGTTGGGTCGTAAACGCTCATAAGTATATACTTGCCCATACATGTACAAGGTTGCAACCTAAATGGAATGTATATCGCCGGAGGATCTAATGCTTGATATCAAGTTTGTTCGCGAGAACCCCGATGCCATCGATACCGCCATGGCCAACCGCCAGACGTCTTGGGATCGAGAAAAGTTCTTCGAGCTCGACGACGAGCGCCGTGCCGTCATCACCGAGGTCGAGGAGCTCCAGGCCACGCGTAATGCCGAGTCCAAGAAGATCGGCGCCCTGATGAAGGAGGGCAAGAAGGACGAGGCCGAGGCCGCCAAGGAGGCCGTGCGCGCCGTCAACGAGAAGATTGACGGTCTGGCCGAGCGCCGCACCGCTCTCGAGCAGGAGCAGTACGACTTTATGGCTCACCTTCCCAACATCCCTTGCGAGGCCACGCCGTACGGCAAGGACGAGGACGAGAACATCGAGCGCCGTCGTTGGGGCACCCCGCGCGAGTTCGACTTCGACTTTAAGCCGCACTGGGACCTGGGCACCGACCTCGACATCCTCGATTTCGAGCGCGGCAACAAGCTCTCCGGTAGCCGCTTTACCGTTCTCGGTGGCGCCGGCGCCCGTCTTGAGCGTGCCCTCATCAACTTCTTCCTTGACACGCACACCAGCCGTGGCTTTAAGGAGTGGTGGCCGCCCATCGTCGTCAAGCGTCAGACCATGTTTGGCACGGGTCAGCTGCCCAAGTTCGAGGACGACGCCTATCACGTCTCGGGCGACAACTTCCTGATCCCCACCGCCGAGGTCGTGCTTACCAACCTGCACGCCGGCGAGGTTCTCGATGCTGATACCCTGCCGCGCCGCTACACCGCCTTTACCCCCTGCTTCCGCGAGGAGGCCGGCTCCGCTGGTCGCGACACCCGCGGCATCATTCGCCAGCACGAGTTCGACAAGGTCGAGATGGTCAAGTTTGCCAAGCCGGAGGAGTCCGACGAGGAGCTCGAGAGCATGACCGCCGAGGCCGAGTACCTGCTGCAGCAGCTGGGCCTTCCGTATCGCGTGATTAGCCTGTGCACCGGCGACCTGGGCTTCTCTGCCCGTCAGACCTACGACATCGAGGTCTGGCTGCCGAGCTACAACGCCTACAAGGAGATCAGCTCCTGCTCTAACTGCGGCGATTTCCAGGCCCGTCGCGCCAACATCAAGTATCGCGACCCCGAGAACTTCAAGGGCTCGCGCTACCTGCACACCCTCAACGGTTCCGGCCTGCCGGCTGGCCGCACCATGGCCGCCATTCTGGAGAACTACCAGAACGCCGACGGCACCATCACGGTCCCCGAGGTTCTTCGTCCTTACATGGGCGGCCTCGAGAAGATCGAGCCGGTTGCGTAGGTTGCCTGCATAAGCGATTTGCAAGGGCGCTCCTTTCTGGGGCGCCCTTTTTGTGTGCGGAACTTTACCATATCGCGCGGACAGCTCAATAGAAAACACACGAACAAACGTTCTGTATACAGGCATCTACCTGCTATGCTTTTGTTAAATAGAAGCGAGAGGAAGGGGATGCGATGGAGCTGTTTGATGAGCGGGTAGTTTTGTTTGAGAGCGATGAAGGTGGGGAGCACCTACTAGTTACGTGTGAGCCATCCGGTATGGGTGGTTTGGTGGTGCGGCAGACGAGCGAGGGTCCGTTGACCCAATGGTGCTTTGAGGGGTCGCCGCATGTAGTCGAGACCTTTGTGACACACGAGGGGCTTGTGGCACTTGAGCGGTTCTATGGAGTTGAGACTTCTAACCAGGTGGCGCGCATGTTGAGTATCTCGTTTGCCGATTATGACTGTGCCCAGCGGGTGCGCTCGCTGTTGAGGGAGCTCGGTGCCGGGTTCGATGTGGTTGAAAAGCCGATTGATCGCATGGGGGACGTTGGCGCATGCGGAGCTGCGTGAGGAACATATTCTTCAAAAAGTTTGAGATTGTGCTTGACTCCAACTAACTAAAGTGGTTTTATATGTCTTGCGCTGCGGCGTTACCTCAGCTGGATAGAGGGTCTGACTACGAATCAGAACGTCATAGGTTCGAATCCTATACGCCGCACCAATCGAACTTGAAGCCTCCAGCAACGGGGGCTTTTCTTTTATGGCAACACCGCATGGATTCGAACCTCGGTCGAGGCGCGAGCGTGAAGCGGACGCGGAGCGTCCGTAGCGAGCGGGCGAGCGCGCCGGCAGGCGGGCGAGGCCGGTGCGGATCCGCGAAGCGGATGCGCGGAATTCTATACGCCGCACCAATCGAACTTGAAGCCTCCGGCAACGGGGGCTTTTCTTTTTTGGAAACCATGCATGGATTCGAACCTCGGTCGGGGTGTGAACAGCCTAATCACCACTCCGTAAAATTTTTTCAAATTGTCGCTTGACCCATCGGGGGCTCGCGTGCATAATAATCCGTGCGTTGCGGCGTTACCTCAGCTGGATAGAGGGTCTGACTACGAATCAGAACGTCATAGGTTCGAATCCTATACGCCGCACCAATTGACTTTGAAGCTCCCGGCAACGGGGGCTTTTCTTATATGGGAGCATTGCTGAGATTCGAACCTCGGTCGAAGCCGGAGTGGATGCGCGGAATCCTATACGTCGCACCAATAGACTTTAAAGCTCCCAACAACGACTGCTCTTCTATATCGCGAGGCGTCGAAGATCGCACCAAGCCCTCCAAATGAGTAAAAACTAAATTCAATAACTTTTTTTGAAAAAATGCTTGACCATTATTCAGTCCATGTGCATAATAATCAACAAGTCGCGGCGTTACCTCAGCTGGATAGAGGGTCTGACTACGAATCAGAACGTCATAGGTTCGAATCCTATACGCCGCACCAATCGAACTTGAAGCCTCCGGCAACGGGGGCTTTTCTTTTATGGCAGCACCGCATAGATTCGAACCTCGGTCGAGGCGCGAGCGTGAAGCGGACTATTTCTTATCGACTCGTGTAAGATTCCGAGTATGTGTCGCGGCCCATCCGCGACCGCTCCTTCTTTCAATGACTGATCAGGGTGATATTTCGTGGCAGAGCGTCCGACATACAAGCTCAGGTTTCTCGACCCCAAAAAGCGTTTTCCATCGATGCCAGAGCAGCCTGCGGGGCGCTCATATGGTGTTGTCTGGAAAGTCTTTGGCGAGGACCCCAAAGAGTCGTGCTATGTCGTCGAATTCGTCGGCAAAACTCACATATCGCTCTTGGGCTACGTGAGCGTGTCGGGCAAGGTTTATAAGGTTGATCGTCCTGTTCGGGAAGTACCGTTGCCCGAGGACCCTGACATGGAGCTGGTCCTTCACGAGTCCGATTCCAGTATTGGCGAGATTATGGTGAGGGAAGCTAACGGTGCAATGCGCGCGTGCGCGCGAACTGCCGGCTCTCCCGAAGGCCCCATGCGCGAGCAGTCCGACCACGAGACATGGAATTCGACCCGCGCCCTTCCTTACGGCGAGTTCATGGCCTCGATGTTCTTGCGCTACGTGATATTTGCCAACTCCGAAGGCGCTATTGTGAACACGGCGGACGCCGGCGGACTCGACGAGGGTATGCAAAACGTTGTCGACAAGATCAAGCTCGTAAAGTTGCCCGAGCCGGTCGAGGTGTTTTTGGGCTTTAACACGGCACCGCTCCCCGATGCTATCGAGACGCTGCTTTACCGCGTTGACCATGCCGAGAATCCGAGCGGTATCGAGCGCTATGCCGCCACCCTTATGAGCGAAATTGACTTGCCCCGTCTGCGCACCATCGCTGCCAAGTCCGAGATGAGCCTGGCTCGCATTGATCGCTCAAAGATTTTCTATCTCAATTTTGATCGTAGCCTGTTGGATCAGGACGAGATTGACATGCTGCTTGCCATCGAGTGCCGTCTCAACCGCCTCTCCGGCATCCTTGAGCGCATCGGGGCCGGATTGGTCCCTGCGGCATCCTCGCCGAGCCTTGAGGGCTGTGCGCTCTTTGATGCGTGGCATATCGCCAAGACGACCAACGATGTTCCCCGACTGCTCGATACGGCTTCGAGCGATAACCCGTGGGCCAAGCCGGGAACGGTTTCGTGCCAGCCGGGCGGCGAGTGGGACGTGCGCACCCGTTTTGCGCGAATCGTTGAGGCGCTCAACGTGGTCACGCGGCTCGACTATACCTATCGGGCAAACGTTGCCGAGGGGATTATGCTCGTTCGGTTTGGGCACTCTGTCGTGAATGCCATGCCGCAACGTGAATACGACGCTCAAGATGACGCCTGGCGCGAGCTGGACAAGGACACGCGTGCGATCTGGGCCGCGGAGCACGATGCGCGCGTGGCACTCACGCTTGCGGCAGCGTGTTTTGCCGCGGGCACCTGCATCACGCGCTGCTATGTGCAGATTGCTGCTCCCGACAGTGAGCAGGGCGAGCGCGTTGTCGCAACGTATTTCTTTGAGCGCGCGGCCTATCTGGCCGATTGCGTGCCTGTCGCCAAGGATCTTGAGAGCATGGACATGGACGATATGCCGTGCAAGCGTGTGCTTGAGGCGTATGAGTCAACCGCTCCGGAGACGATTGAGCCTGCGGAGGTTCATGCTCGTCCGCGTGATGACCATCGCACGCTGCCGCCGGCGCTGTGCGATCTGCTACTTGCCGATACGGCTGACGAGTTGGAGGTCATGGAAGAGGACGACGACCCATACGTGGCCCGTGTTGTTGAATTGCGCGAGCAGGCAAAAGTCGACCGTACAGGCGCTTTTGAAGGCTTTTCCCGTCTTGTCGAGGAGTTGGAGGCTAAGTGCGCCGTCGCCGAGCTTTTGGCGACAGGTCCGGTTCAAACGCAGTTTTGCGATAACCAGCTGGTGCGCATGGTGCTACCGGTGTTGGAAGAAGACCGCTCTGTGCGAATCCTTCGTGCGCCCGATGCGCTGTACTTTGCCCAGCACGAGATCTGCAGCTTTTACGCCGAGCAAGAGGACTTTGAACGAGCATTGCCCGAGGTGCGCCATCTTTACGATCTGGCGCGCTCGTCCATGCAATCGCACTTTGCGCTCATCAACGTGCTTGCGCGTCTGGAGCGCTTTGACGAGATTATCGAGGTGGCGCGTCACGGCCTACGTATTGCCAGCGATCGTTCTGCAATCGGCTACCTGTTCTATCGCTTGGCGTTTGCCTATTGGAATTGCGATCAACTCGACCTGGCGCTGGCTTGTTACCGTCTGGTGCCGCGCGGCGAGGAGTCGGGCAGCAGCGCGCTGGAAGAAATGCAGGGCCTTATGAACGAGATGGGCGTCAGCGAGCCTCCGACGTTCGAGGAAGCGGTCGAGACCATCCGCAAGGCTGGACTCGAGCTGCCGCCAGTGTCCGCCGTGACGAATCAGCTGGCAGATGCCGCTGTGCAACTGGTCGACAACGGCTTCTTTTTCCTGGCACGCGGTTGCATCTTCCAAATGTGGCGCACCATGGGCAACGACGAGCTCGGCTCCCTCAACCGCTCGCTGGGGTAGGTGAAGCTTCCAAGGAGGAAAGGATGCTAGGCAATTAGAAAATTTCCTCTTGCCCATCCTTGGCTGTTTGGTTACTATAGAACGGCTGTTACGGAGAGCTGACCGAGAGGCCGAAGGTGCTCGCCTGCTAAGCGAGTATGCCCCAAAAGGGCATCTGGGGTTCGAATCCCCAGCTCTCCGCCAGTACGAATTTGAAGAAGGGTCCCATTTGGGGCCCTTTTTTGTGTGGAGAAAGGAGGCTGGGGATTCGAACCCTCAAAAATGAGGCGCCCCGTTGGACGCCTCATTTGGTTCGATGTGATATCGCTCCGGCCCTACACCTCGGGTGCCTTGGCTACGGTCTCGCTTTCTGCCGTGAGTGGGCGGTTGTCGATGCGGCGGCCCAGGCGGTCGAGCTTCACAAGGAGCCATTCAATGGGATTCGGCCCTGTGCCTTCCTCGTCGGCAACCAGGTCCATGACGGCGACCTTGGTGCCGTCCTGCTTGAGCGTAACGCTGCCTACCTTGTCGCCAACATGCACCGTGCCCGAAAGGTCATCGTAGCTAACTTTTTCGGTCACTTCGCCGGCGAGTGAGAACACCGTTGCCTGTGCGGCGGGGTCGGCGAGCGTGGCGTCGATCGTCTTGTCCGTCCAATCTGTCTGGCTAATGCGTGCCATAAGCGGGTTGCCGTTGGCGGTCTTTTCCTGCGTGTTGGCGATTGCGACCGTCACCTTGTGACCGTAGTACCAACTGGCAAGGGTTGCGGTATCGGTAAAGCGCTGGTCGGTGGTGGTGGAGTTCAAAACGACGGTGTAGATCTCGTCGCCATCGCGGTTGTAGGCACCCGTAAAACAATAGCCTGCATCGTCGGTGGTGCCGGTCTTGCCGCCGATGTTGCCATCTTGGCCCAGCAAATAGTTATGCGTGTCCATGGAATGCGAATGATCGGTGCCGTCGGCGCCCGTGACCTCGATCCAGGAATCCTCGCTCGCTACGACCTCGCGGATCGTGTCGTTTTTCATGGCCTCCTGCATCATCAGCGCTACGTCGTGTGCGGTTGAGTGCATATCGCCAGCCCACTCATCAAAGTCCAGACCATGCGGGTTTTCAAAAAGCGTACCGGTGCAGCCGAGTTTCTTGGCACGCTCGTTCATGGCCTTCACAAATGTGGCCTCGGCGTCTTTGGTCTTAGGGTCGATCTTCTTGCCCACATATTCGGCGAGCACGATGGCGGCGTCGTTGCCCGAGGGAATCATCAGGCCGCGCAGTGCCTGCTCCACGGTAAGCTCGTCGCCTTCGAGCAAGCCGGCGGTCGAATTACCTACGGTGGCTGCGGCGTTGCTCACCGTGACCTTCTCGTCCATCTTGCAATTCTCGACGGTTAGGATTGCGGTCATGACCTTGGTGATCGAGGCAATCTTGACCTGCTCATCGGCGCTGCGGGCATAGTAGACGGTGCCGTCTTTGCCCATGACGAGGGCATTGGTCGCATCGATATCGGGCAGGTTTTCGGCCGTGATGCCGCGCGCATCAGCGGTTTTGCCGCAAACATTGTCGGTCGTGAGCACTTGGGCGCCGGCGACGGTGGGCACGCCAGCGGCAAGGGCGATAGCGCAGACAAGGCCGGCGGCAAGCTGGGCTGAGCGCTTTGCAAAAGAGGTGAGGGACTTCACGGATTTCGCTTTCGACGGGATGGTCTCTTCTGGAACTAGAGTATATCGTTTGCCGGCGTCGGCGATCATCGCGTGCGCGTGTGGCCCACATCCGCACCCGAACGGGCACAAGGGTGCTTAAGGCCGACTTAATCACCCACGCTTGTTGCGTGTGGCGTGCGTCGCCTCGGGCATAATGGAGCGCGAGAGGAGCACGCATGAACGAGCGCATTTTGGTAGTTGATGACGAGAAGGCCATCGCCGACTTGGTTGGCATCTACCTTACAAAAGAGGGCTTTGATGTCCAGATTGCCTATAGCGGGGCCGATGCTGCCAAGGCGATTTTGGAGCAGGAGTTTGATTTGGCGCTGCTGGATGTCATGCTGCCCGATATCGATGGGTTTGAGCTGCTGCGTACGATCCGTTCCAGCCATACCTATCCCGTGATCATGCTGACGGCGCGCGATGCCCAGCAAGACAAGATCGGGGGCCTTTCGCTTGGCGCGGACGATTACGTGGTTAAGCCGTTCCGTCCGCTGGAACTCATCGCGCGTGTGCACGCTCAGCTTCGCCGCTACACCAGCTACGGTAGCCGTGCACAGGCGGCCGAATCGCCGACCATTCAGCTCGACGGCTTGGAGATCAACCGCGACGCTCGTTCCGTGACGGTGGACGGTGCACCGGTACGCCTCACACCCACCGAGTATTCAATCTTGCTGTATCTGGTCGAGCATCGCGGCAGCGTGGTGGCCGTGGAGGACCTGTTCCGCGCGGTGTGGAACGAGGACTTTATGCCCGGCTCCAACAATACGGTGATGGTGCACATTCGCCACTTGCGCGAAAAGATCGGCGACGACGCACAAAAGCCGCGCTTTATCAAAAACGTCTGGGGCGTCGGCTACATCATCGAATAACGCTTTTCGCTTGTGAGGATCTTGATATGACAAAAGACGATAGACAAGCGTTCGAGGTGCCCGATCGACTCTTTGAATACGTGAGGTCGGTCGTCGACAATCGCGCGCTTGCAACGGTGCTGCTCTTTTTGCTGAGCCTGCTGCTGATTGGCATCGACAACATCGTCGGAATCTTGGCGGTGCTGCTTGTCGGCTTTTTGCTGATCGATCGATTTGAGATCGTGCGCCGCTGCATGGTGATTGGCGGCGCCGCGTGGGCCATGACGTTGGCGATTGGCGCCATGGCGCTCGGCGGCATCGAAGGGCCGGTGCTGTTCGATGCCGGCTTTGTATTCAACATGCTTGGCTTTGTGCTGGCGCTTGCCGTGTGCGTGCTGTTCTTGTGTGGTCGCGCCCTGTACTACCAGGGCTACGAACAGGGCGAGCAGCATGCCGATTGTGTGCTGGCCGCTCGTATTCAAGATCGCCTGATCGATCACCCCGACACCTGGGACAACATCGACGGCGACTTCTTGGAGGTCGAGGGCGCCCTTAACCGCGTGCGTGACCGTGAGCGCAAGGTGCAGCAAGCTCTGCGTGACGAGTCGCATCGCAAGGACGATCTGGTCACGTACTTGGCACATGACCTACGCACCCCGCTTGCCAGTGTGGTGGGCTATCTTTCGCTGCTGCAAGAGGCTCCTGAGCTGCCGGTTGAGCAACGTGCGCACTTTACGGGCGTGGCTCTCGACAAGGCGCACCGGCTCGATGCGCTCATCGAAGAGTTCTTCGATATCACGCGCTTTGACTTCCACGATATCGTGCTCACGCGCGGCTATGTTGATTTGGGGTTGCTGCTGGCTCAGGTGACTGACGAGTTCTATCCCATCCTCAACGAGCAGCATAAGGAAGCCCAAGTTGATATTCGCGAGGACCTGACGGTGCTCGTGGATGGCGACAAGATGGCTCGCGTGTTCAACAACATCATGAAAAACGCCGTCGCCTATAGCTATGAGGGCTCGACTATCACGATTGAGGCCGGGCGCCAAGACGATGGCGGCGTGCGCGTGCGCTTTATCAATCAGGGCGATCCTATCCCTGCGGCTAAGCTCAAGGTGATCTTTGAGAAGTTCTATCGCTTGGATGCGGCGCGTGCGACCAATCGCGGTGGTGCCGGTCTGGGCCTTGCTATTGCCAAGGAGATCATCGCGGCACACGGCGGTACCGTTGCATGTGAATCGACGCCCGAACACACGATATTCACCATCGAGCTGCCCGCCGCATAGCCAGCGTGCCCTTACAAACACTTGACAATGCGCTCACGTGCATATGAGCCGCGATTCCTACTATCGATACTGCTGAATTGATATCGATGTGGAGGTATGCGGTATGACGGCTGCTGCGGCTGTGGAGCCCACGGAGCTTGAAGAACTCATGAAAGCGCAGGCCGAGGCCGCGCGCGAGCGCGAGGTTGGGGATGCGACTCGCCCCACGGCAGAGGATCTTGCCGCCTCGCCGACGCGTATCGACGTCGAGGGCCTCGACCTGTTCTATGGCGACCATCATGCGCTCAAGGACGTGAATATCAAGATCCGCGACAAGCAGATCACCTCGTTTATCGGGCCTTCGGGCTGCGGAAAGTCCACGTTGCTGCGCTGCTTTAACCGCATGAACGACGGCATCAAGGATTGCCGCATCGAGGGTAAGATTGCGCTCGATGGTCAAGATATCCTGGGCGACTACGACATCTGCCGCCTTCGCCAGCGCGTGGGCATGGTGTTCCAGCGCCCCAACCCGTTTCCCATGAGCATCTACGACAACGTCGCCTATGGGCCGCGCGGTATGGGCGTGCGCGACCGCGTCGTGCTCGATGAGCTGGTCGAGGACTCCCTGCGTCGCGCTGCCCTGTGGGACGAGGTCAAGGACAAGCTCAAAGAGTCGGGCCTGGGTCTTTCGGGTGGACAGCAGCAGCGCCTGTGCATCGCCCGCGCACTTGCCGTGCAGCCCGACATTCTGCTGATGGACGAGCCGACCTCGGCACTCGACCCTGTGTCGACGCTCGTGGTGGAGCAGCTGGCCTGCGAGCTCAAAGAGACCTGTACGCTCGTGGTCGTTACGCACAATATGCAGCAGGCGGCGCGCATCTCCGACTCGGTCGCGTTTTTCTTGCTGGGTGAGTTGGTGGAGCACGCGCCCACCGCGCAGCTCTTTAAAAATCCGACCGATCCGCGCACGGCGGATTATTTGACGGGACGTTTTGGCTGATACCATCTAGTAAAGGTACCTTTAGGGTTAAGATGCGGTCATGCCGGCCGCAAAGGGGTTCAACATGATCTATTACGTCGAGGACGATGACAACATCAGGGATTTGACGGTCTATGCGCTGCGCAAGCAGGGAATCGAGGCCGAGGGCTTTTCGTGCGACGGCGAGTTTAAGGCCGCCGTGGCGCGACGGGTACCCGATGCTGTCCTGCTCGACATCATGCTGCCCGATACCGATGGTTTGGCGATTATGCGTCGCCTGCGCGCCGACCGCCTGACGGCGACGGTGCCCATCATGATGCTTACTGCCAAGGACACCGAGCTCGACAAGGTGATGGCGCTCGATGGCGGTGCCGACGATTACCTGACTAAACCCTTCTCGCTCATGGAGCTCGCCAGCCGCTGCCGCGCACTGCTGCGTCGCGGCGGCATGGTCAAGCAGGCGAGCGATGTGCTCAGCGTGGGCGACATCGTGCTTTCGCCCAGTCATCGCGAGGTGACCGTTGCCGGCGAGCCGCTTAAGCTCACCCTGCGCGAGTTCGACCTACTCGAGTATCTCATGCGCAAGCCCGGCGTGGTCTTTACCCGCGAGTCGTTGCTGCAGAGCGTGTGGGGTTGGGACTTCGACGGCGGTTCGCGCACCGTTGACGTGCACGTGCAGACGCTTCGCCAAAAACTGGGCGAGCATGCCGGCGCCATCGAGACCGTGCGCGGCGTGGGCTACCGCTTGGCCGAGCCTTCTGCCGGTGATGGTGCCGAAGGCGACGACACTGTGGCCACCGCATCGGAGGAGTAACCCGTGGTCTTCGCCCCCCAGGGAAAATATACGCTGTCGCACCGCGTTTTTGTGACGATCTTTGTCTGCGCCATGGCGGTTATCGTGGCGTTTACGGTGCTGGGTGCGTTCTTTGTGCAAAACACTTTGGCGGATGCCACGAGTGCCAATCTGGCGCAGGAAACCGAGCTCATTGCTGCTGCCCTCGACGAGCAGCAGGAGCCCATTCCGTTCTTGCGTAGCCTCGATCGCGAGGACTTGCGCATCACGCTGATTAACAAGGATGGATCGGTTGCCTACGACAACGAGGCGTCGCCTTCTACACTGCCCAACCATGGCGATCGCCCCGAGGTCATCGAGGCCTTTGAGAGTGGTTCGGGTTCCGCGGAGCGCGCAAGCTCTACGCTCGACGAGATTATGCTGTATCGCGCCGTCGCCCTTGATAACGGCCAGGTTGTCCGCTTGGCGCAGGCCCAGCCTGGCGTTGCGGCGATTTTGCTGTCGATGGTGGCGCCGATGCTGCTTATCGCAGCAGCGGGTGCGGTACTCTCGTTTTTTATGGCGCGCCGCGAGTCCCGTGCCATCATCGCGCCGTTGCAAGAGGTGGATTTGGACCACCCACGCCGTAGCTATGAGCACGCCTATGCCGAGATGGTCCCCATGCTTGAGCGTATCGAGTCGCAGCGCCAGGAACTCAAGCGCCAAATGGCGGTGCTGGCGGACAACGACCGTATGCGCCGCGAGTTCACGGCGAATATCACCCATGAGCTCAAGACGCCGCTTACGGCGATTTCGGGCTATGCCGAGCTCATCGCAAACGGCATGGTCGAGGGCGAGGACGACCTGCGCAACTTTGGCGGTCGTATCTATCGTGAGGCGGGCCGCTTGGCAGCACTTGTCAACGACATCCTTACGCTGTCAAACTTGGACGAGGCCGAGCGTGCAACTGAGGGCGAGGCGGTGCCCATTGGGTCCACGGAGCCTATTGAGCTTTCGCGTGCCATTTACGCGGTTGAGCAGCGTCTTGAACAGGTCGCCCGTCAGGCGAATGTGACGATAAGTCATGAGACCAAGCCTGTGGTCATCGAAGGCGTGTCGCGCTTGATTGACGAGCTCATCTATAATCTGGCAAGCAACGCCATCCGCTACAATAGACCCGGCGGTACGGTTACGCTGCAGTGCGGCACCAACGACGAAGGCCATCCGTTCCTCGCGGTCGCCGACACGGGAATCGGTATCGCGCCCGAAGAACAGGGCAAGGTATTTGAGCGGTTCTATCGCGTGGACAAGAGTAGGTCCAAGGCACGCGGCGGAACCGGTCTGGGGCTTGCCATTGTCAAGCATGCGGCCCTGTATCATCACGCCACGCTCGATCTGTCGAGCGAGTTGGGCGTGGGAACCACCATTACGGTGACGTTTCCCATACAGCAGGACGAGCCATTCGCATAGCGATACAACATAGATATTGATGCAGACGCCGCATTTGACTTTCGGGTGCGGCGTTGTTGTGCAATTTTACGATTGCTTCCGACATTTTTACAGGAGAGCCTGTTTCTTATGTATAGAGTTTGGTCTCGGTAAAAAGATGCGATAACATACGGACAGTTTTGTCAATCCGAACTGGGGAAATGAAAGGCAAGCTGCATGACCCTTCTCGAACTGTTCCAGCTGCTCAAAAAGCACCTTAAGCTGGTCATCACCCTTCCGGTGGTCTGCGCGATCGCCATGGGCATCGTGTCCTTCGTTGCGATGGACAACACCTACACCGCGACGACGAGCATGTACATTCTCGCCAAGACCGACGATAGCGGTCAGATGAGCTACAACGATCTCTCGGCGAGCCAGATGCTTTCCAACGATATCGCCACGCTGCTGGATAGCGATAGCGTTAAGAGCGGCGCAGCCAATGAACTGGGCCTCACCGATCTGGATGACTACAAGGTGTCTGTTTCCTCCGAGACCACCACGCGTGTCATTACGCTTTCGGTTACCGGCACCGACGCCAAGGAGACGGCTAAGGTCGCAAAGGCCATAGCCAGCTCGGTGAGTACGGTCGCTCAGAACGTCGGCGCTGCCCAGAGCATCAACGTTATCGACGAGGCTAAGACCCCCGAAGCCCCCAGCGGTCCCAAGCGTATGCTGTACGTTGCTGTCGCGTTCCTCGCGGGCATCTTTATCGCAGTTGCCTATGTCGTTTTGGCAGACATGCTCAATACCCGCATCCGCGGTGCAGAAGAGGCAGAAGAGCTCCTGGGCATTCCCGTTGTTGGCCGAATTCCGGCTATGAAAGGTGGTAAATAGGCATGGCTAAGGCAAAGAACACTGACAAGCTCGTTGTGCAGAATGCCGCCAAGACCCTTCTGGCCAACATCCGCTTTGCGAGCGTGGACGACCCCATTCGCACCATCACCGTTACCTCCTCGATTCCCAACGAGGGCAAGTCTACGGTTTCCATTAACCTTGCCCAAGCTATCGCCACCAGCGGCAAGTCCGTGCTCCTGGTCGAGGCCGATATGCGTCGCAGGTCCCTTGCCGATATGCTCGGCGTTCGCTCCCGCGGCGGACTCTATGCAGTCCTGTCCGAGCAGGTTTCTATCGACCAGGCGATTGTCGAGACAGGTCAGAAGAATTTCTACTTCCTCGATGCCGAGCCGCACATTCCCAATCCTGCCGACATCATCGTCTCTCACCGCTTTGCCAAGCTGGTAAAGGCACTGTCCGCCAAGTTCCAGTACGTCATCTTTGATGCTCCCCCGGTCGGCACCTTCATCGATGCTGCCGAGATCGCAAGTCTGACCGACGGCGCGCTTTTTGTCGTGCGTGAGGATTTCACCAAGCGCGAGGAGGCGCTCAACGCCATCGGTCAGCTTAAAAAGTCCGAGAAGGTCAAGCTCATCGGTACCGTTATGAACTACTGCGAGACCGAGACCAGCGAGTACTACTACTCCTACTACACCAAGGACGGTAAGAAGGTGAAGAAGGGCTCCGACGATCAGGGGACTTCCAAAAAGGGCATCTTCACCAACCGAGCAAACGTTTAGTTGATTAAGGCTGACCTATGCGTGACATTCATTGCCATATCTTGCCGGGTGTAGACGACGGCGCCGCCGATCTCGATGAGAGCTTGGCGATGCTCGAGGCTGCCAAGCGGGCCGGTGTAACCAGAATCGTTTGCACTCCTCACTGCCGTGATCCCTATTTTGATTACGACAAGATGTGGGATGCCTTTGAGCTGCTGCGCGATAACGCTGACGGTTTTCCGCTCCAGATGGGCTTCGAGGTCAACCATCGAAAGCTCGTTGAGCTTGGTATCGATGCCGCGGAGCACTTGCATTTCGATGGGACCAACGAGTTTCTGCTCGAGCTTTCGACGCATGCCGATGCGTATGCGTTTAGAGAGTACGAGAACACGATTTACGATTTGCAGTGCCGTGGCTACCAGGTGATCATCGCTCATCCTGAGCGCTATCGTGCGGTTCAAAAGGATGTAAGCGTGGCGGAGCGCCTGGTCGATATGGGCTGCAAGCTGCAGGCTTCGGCGGACTTTATTGCCGGCGGTCGCTTTGGTCGCGAGAAAAAGCCGGCACAGCGCCTGTTCGATCAGAACCTGTACAGCTTCATCGCGAGCGATGCCCATAACGTGGGTCATTACGACTGCCTGGCGAAGGCTCGCGCGAAGTTTAGCGTGCGCGGAGCCCATTTTCGCTAAAATCTGTCCCTAACGTTCGCATTGAATGAAGGGGCAGCCATGGATATCCAACTTAAGACGGGATGCTTTGATGACGCGGCGCTGGTGCGCCGCGCCGTCTTTGTGGACGAACAGGGTTATGAAATCGAGTTCGACCAGATCGATGAGGCCTCGAGCTGCATTCATGTGACGCTGTATGTGGATGGTCAACTCGCCGGCTGCTCGCGCGTGTTTCCCGAGGAGCTGGAGCGCGCGGCAGATGCGGAAGCCCCGGTGTCGCCGGCATGTGACATGGACGAAGACGTTGCGGCGGGGGAGACCTACATTATGGGGCGCGTCGCCGTGCTGCCGGCTATGCGTCGTCGCGGACTGGCGAGTGTGATCGTCGAGGCCAGCGCTGCGTGTGCACGCGATGCCGGCGCTAAACTTATTAAGCTGCATGCGCAGGAATACGTGCTGCCGCTCTATGTAAAGGCGGGCTACACGCAAATTGCCCCGGTAGACTACGAAGACGAGGGACAGCCCCATGTCTGGATGGCCAAGCGCGTTGATGGCAGATAGGGACGTTCCTTTTCTGCCGGCAGTTGGGGCACTCCTTGGCAATTGGCGCTTCAGAGCGCTCTGACATACAGTTTTTCGATTCCGTATGTATATATGCGCGCTAATGGGTTATAAAATCTAAGTCTGAACATAGCAGGTCTGCGATGCGGCTCGGGCAACCGGGCCGTTTTTGCGGACGGGGGTAGCGCGAAAGGACTGCACATGCGTCAATTTAAGACCGAGAGCAAAAAACTGCTCGACCTTATGATCAACTCCATCTACACCAATAAGGAAATCTTCCTGCGCGAGCTTATCTCTAACGCGAGCGACGCCGTCGACAAGCTCAACTTTAAGAGCCTGCAGGACCCGAGTGTCAAGCTCGATCAGGGCGACCTGGCTATTCGCGTCTCCTTTGATAAAGACGCCCGCACCATTACCATCTCGGATAACGGCATTGGCATGACCGCCGAGGAGCTCGAGCGCAACCTGGGCACCATCGCCCATTCCGGCTCCGAGGAGTTTAAGACCGAGAACGCCGAGCAGCAGGGCTCCGATGTGGACATTATCGGTCAGTTTGGCGTGGGCTTCTACTCGGCCTTTATGGTCGCCAGCCATGTGAAGGTCGTGAGCCGCGCCTATGGCGAGGATACCGCCCACGTTTGGGAGTCCGACGGTCTTGAGGGTTACACCATCGAGGATGGCGAGCGCGCCGAGCACGGTACCGATGTCATTCTGACGCTGCGTGAGAACGAGAAGCTCGACGCCGACGGCGAGGCCGAGACCTACGATCGCTTCCTGACCGAGTGGGGCCTCAAGAGCCTGATTCAGCAGTACAGCAACTATGTGCGCTACCCGATTCAGATGATGGTGAGCAAGAGCCGCCAGAAACCCAAGCCCGAGGACGCGCCGGATGATTACAAGCCCGAGTACGAGGACTACCAGGAGCTCGAGACCATCAACTCCATGACGCCAATCTGGAAGAAGCGCAGCTCCGACGTTGAACAGAAGGATTACAACGAGTTCTACAAGTCCACGTTCCACGACTTTGACGATCCGGCGCGCACCATCAGCTTCCATGCTGAGGGCACGCTCGAGTATGACGCCCTGCTGTTTGTGCCGGGCCGCGCGCCGTTCGATCTGTACAGTAAGGACTACGAGAAGGGCCTGGCGCTCTACAGCTCCAACGTGCTGATCATGGAGAAGTGCGACGACCTGCTGCCCGACTACTACAACTTTGTGCGCGGCGTCGTGGATTCCGCCGACGTGACGCTCAATATTTCGCGTGAGACGCTGCAGCAGAACCGTCAGCTCAAGGCCATCGCCAAGCGTGTGGAAAAGAAGATCACCGCTGACCTTGAGGATATGCGTGACAACGACCGCGAGGCCTACGAGAAGTTCTTTGAGAACTTTGGCCGCGGTCTTAAGTACGGCATCTACTCGAGCTATGGCATGAAGGCCGATGAGCTCGCCGACCTGCTGCTGTTCTGGTCTGCCAAGGAGCAGAAGATGATTACCCTGGCCGAGTATGCCAAGGGCATGCCCGAGGATCAGAAGGCCATTTACTACGCCGCCGGCGACTCGCGTGAGCGCTTGGCCAAGATGCCCGTGGTAAAGGGCGTGCTCGACCGCGGCTATGACGTGCTGCTGCTGACGCAGGATGTGGATGAGTTCACGTTCCAGGCCATGCGTGAGTACGTTGCCGCCGATATGCCCAAGATCTACGAGGACGATGCTGCCCGCGAGGCTGCCGAGAAGGCCGTTGCCGACGGTGCTGAGCCCGAGGTCGAGGATCGTCACTTGGAGCTCAAGAACGTCGCGACCGGTGATCTTGACCTGGCGACCGAGGACGAGAAGAAGGAGGCCGAGGACGCCACCAAGGAGAACGAGGACCTCTTTAGCGCCATGAAGGAGGCGCTCGACGACAAGGTCGAGAAGGTCGCCGTCTCTGCGCGCCTGACCGATGCTCCCGCGTGCATCACCACCGAGGGCCCGCTTTCGCTCGAGATGGAGAAGGTGCTCCAGAAGGGTCCCGAGGGCGCGCCCGACGGTATGCCCAAGAGCCAGCGCGTGCTCGAGCTCAACGCCAAGCACCCGGTCTTTGCCAAGCTCGTCGCTGCCCAGAAGGCGGGCGACACCGACAAGATCAAGCAGTACTCCGGCCTGCTCTATGACCAGGCCCTGCTGGTCGAGGGCATTCTACCCGAGGACCCCGTGGCCTTCGCGGCGGCTGTCTGCAACTTGATGTAGTTAGGTAGTTACGCGGTTTTACCAAACCGCGTAACAGCTCGACGCTGCAAACGCCCCTAAGCGGCAATCTGACGTTCAATCGTCGGTCGCGTACCGAAGTACGCTTCCCTCCTCTTTCGCGTCACCTTGCTCGCTTAGGGGCGTTTTCGCTGACTTATGCTCAACCAGCGACGCTTTCGTGGTCCTAAGTAGTCATTGGGGGCGTTTTTGTTTGACTAGTCGTTTAAGAACGTCCCCGATGCTATTTGAATTGCTAATTTGTGCGGGTTGTGGTTTTGTGACCTGCTGAAATTTAAGATACTGTACAACTGTACGTTAATTCGTCTTCGTAGTATATTGCTACCCGCAAAACTCAATACCATTGTGCCCTGAGACGCTAAAGCGCCTACGTACAATGGTTGTCGATAGTACGATTTGATTCAACGACAGGATGGATGGTCCAAGCGTGAGTCTCGGCAGCAAACTATCCAACGCAAAGGTCTCCTTTGCGATATTTAAGCGCGACATTAAGCGACTGCTTATGAATCCCGTCGCCCTGGTGGTCACCCTGGGCGTGTGCGTCATTCCCTCGCTGTATGCCTGGTACAACATCGTTGCAAACTGGGATCCGTACGGAAATACCCAGGGCATTAAAATCGCCATCGCCAACAACGATCAGGGCACCCAGAACGACCTAGTGGGAGAGCTCAACGCAGGCGATAAGGTGGTCGACCAGCTCAAGGAGAACGACCAGCTTGGCTGGACCTTCGTCGACTCGGCGGCAGATGCCAAAGAGGGCGTCGAAAGTGGCGAATACTATGCTGCCATCGTGATTCCCAAGAACTTCTCCGACAATCTCGTCTCGATGCTCGACGGCAATTACCATCAGCCGAAGCTCACCTATTACGTCAACGAGAAAAAGAGCGCCATTGCGCCCAAGGTCACCGATACCGGTGCCAACACCATCGAGGAGCAGATCAACTCGGAGTTTGTCTCCACGGTGGGCGAGACTGTTGCCGGAATCGCGAAAGATGCCGGAGTCGATTTAAAGGACAAAGCGACCCAGACCCAGGATTCGCTGGCTGGTTCGGTGTCCGAAGCGTCTGATACCCTGGGCGAAGTACGTGATTCCATCGGCGACATGAACACCGCCATCGACAAGACAAGCAGCTCGATTGCTTCGGCCGATGCTGCGTTGGCGGGCCTGCAGGGACAGGCGCCTTCGCTAACGCAGGCAATCGCTCAGGGTAATGATCTGCTGGGCGAAGCTCGCACCACGGCTGGCAAGTCCATCACCTCGCTCTCCAAGGCACTTTCGGAGGGCAGCATCGTGCTGAGTAAGACATCGGCTTCTGCGAACGCCGCGATTGGCAGGCTTACCGGTACGGTTACGTCCACGACCACTCGAATCGACAACTCGCTCGAATCCCTTCAGGCGACGATTGACCACAACAGCGCTGTTATCGAGCGCCTGCAGATTCTCGTTAACGATACGTCGACGGGATCGGAGAACGCCGATGCGCTCATCGCGTCGACCATCAATTCGCTTCGCGAGCAAAACCAGAAGCTGCAGAGCATTAAGGATGGCCTTTCTGCACAGTCGCGCGCCATGGCAAACGACGCTACGGCAATCTCGAACGCGAGCAAACCACTCAACACGGCAATTCAGACCGGTACGGCTAACCTCGGTCAGGCTCAGACCGATCTGGGGCAGAACGCACTGCCGAAGGCTTCGAGCGCGCTGGACTCCTTTGCCGCCGTTTCGGGCGATTTGACCGGCATTGTATCGGGTATGACCCCCACGATAGCGAGCGCGCGCGGCACGCTGGCGCAGCTCGACGCCACGCTCAAGCAGGCAAAGACCACGCTGTCTCAAACCGATGCCTCTCTTGCCAAGGTTCAGGACAAGCTCGCGACCGCCGCTAATGACATTGCGGCGCTGCAGACCTCTGAGTCTATGGGCGAGTTAGCCGACCTCATGGACGTCGACGTCAATGACGTGGCAGATTTCATGGCATCTCCGGTTGAGCTGACGTCCAAGTCAATCTATCCGGTCAAGAGCTTTGGCTCGGGCATCGCGCCCTTCTACACCAATCTGGCGCTGTGGGTAGGCGGCTATGTGCTCATCGCTATCTACAAGCTCGAGGTCGACCGCGAGGGCATCGGTAGCTTTACGGCGCGTCAGGGCTACTTTGGCCGCTGGCTGCTGATGGTGATCCTGGGTGCGTTCCAGGCCATCATCGTTACGGTGGGCGATTTGGTGATTGGCGTGCAGTGCGTCAACCCGCTGCTGTTCGTGCTGGGCGGCATCGCTATCTCGTTCACCTACGTCAACATCATCTATGCGCTGTCCACCACGTTTAAGCATATCGGCAAGGCTATCGGTGTCATTCTCGTTATCGTGCAGATTCCGGGTTCGTCGGGCATGTATCCCATCGAGATGATGCCCGGCTTCTTCCAATGGCTGCACCCGCTGCTGCCCTTCACCTATGGCATCAACCTGCTGCGCGAGACCGTCGGTGGCATGTATTCGTTCAACTACCTGTTCAACCTGTGCATCCTGGGCGTGTTCCTGATCGTGGCGCTCTTTATCGGTCTGCAGCTGCGCCCGTTGCTGCTCAACCTCAATCTGCTCTTTGATAAGCAGCTTTCCACGACGGGCCTCATGATCTGCGAGTCCAACGACCTGCCGCGCCAGCGCTATTCGCTGCGCACGGCCATGCGCGTCATGCTCGATTCGGATTCGTACCGTCGCGAGCTGCTCGATCATGCCGTGGCGTTTGAGCATCGCTACCCGTACTACATCAAGGGCGGTTTTGCCGCCGTGGTAGGCGTGCAGGTTCTGCTCTTTGTGCTTTCGACGGTGCTCGATATCGACAATAACGGCAAGATCATCCTGCTCGTTATCTGGATCATTTCGGTTATCGCCATCTGTGGCTGGCTCATCAACATCGAGTACATCCGTGCGAGCCTCAATACCCAGATGCGTATCTCGGCGCTTTCGGACGAGGACCTTCGCCGCGAGATGCGCGAGCACACGGCTGCCATCCCTGCCGCCCGTCGCATGTTTGGTCTCAACGCCAGCGAGCGTGGTGCCAAGGGCGGCGATCAGTCCACGGGCCGCTTGCCGCATATAGGCTCGAACCATAAATCTCAGGGCAGCGACAGCACAGCCACAAATGATGGAGATACCACCGCGCTTGGCAAGCACTCCAAAGGAGGTGAGGCATAAATGAAGAACATCCTGCATCTGTTTAAGCGCGATGTCCAAAATGTGTCTCGCTCCGTAATCGGCTTGGTTGTCGTGATGGGCCTCGTTATCGTACCGTGCCTGTACGCGTGGTTTAACATCGCCGGCAGCTGGGACCCGTACGGCAACACCGGCAATCTTAAGATCGCCGTGGTCAACACCGATGAGGGTTACGAGAGCGATCTGATCCCCGTTGAGGTCAACGTGGGTGAAAACGTGACCGCCACCCTGCGCGGCAACGAGAGCTTCGATTGGGTTGTACTCAACAATCGAGAAAAGGCCATCGAGGGCGTCAAATCGGGCGCATACTATGCGGCTGTCGTTATCCCTAAGACGTTTAGTGCCGATATGATGACGCTCTTTTCGACCGACGTGAAGCATGCCGATATCGAGTTCTACGAGAATCAGAAGGCCAACGCCATTGCCCAGATCGTGACCGAGAAAGGGTCGAGTGCCGTCCAGAGCCAAGTCAACGAGACCTTTACCAAGACCATTACGACCATCGGTCTTAAAACCGTGTCCAGCCTGCTCGACTACATGAGCACCGATCAAGTGAGCAACTTTATCGCCAACCTGTCCTCGACGCTCGGCGATTCGGTCCAGGACCTGCAAGACGTTCAGGCCAGCGCAATGTCGCTGGCGGGCATTTTGAGTTCCACGTCCGATTCGCTGACGTCGGCGGGCGGTATGCTCAAGCAGACGGGCACGGTCGATGAGTCGACTAAGCAGCTGATGGAGCATGCCAAGAGCGGCATGAGCGATTCCAAGGAAGCGCTGAAGGACGCCAACGACGCCATCAACGCCGCGATTGACGGAAGCGCGGGCTCGTTTGACAACGTGTCCGCCGAGCTTGCGAAGGCATTTGATGCCGCGAATCAACATGTCGACCTTACAGTGTCCCAGCTCAACGATGCCGCGGCGGCGCTCAACACGCGTGCCGACGATATCGACGCCACGGCCGACCAGCTCCGCAGCTTTGCCGATCAGGTGACTGACGAAAAGCTCCAGGACAGCCTCAAGTCTGTGGCAACATCGCTGAGCAGAATCGCGGTGGAGTATCGCAATAACGCCAAGGACCTGACGGCAACCGCAAAGTCCCTTTCTGACAGCATGGCAGAAGTTAACAAGTCGCGTGCCGAGGTCGATCAGGCAATCGCGGATGCCAAGGCTGGTATCTCGGGCGCCAAGACTGACTACGACTCTACGTTTTCGGTCAAGGCCAAAGAACTCAAGAAGACTATTTCGGGCGTTCTGGATTCACTCAACGGTATCTCGGGCGATCTGGATAGTGCCGTAGACGGTCTGACCGACGCATCCGGTTCGCTGGCAAAGGGCCTCTCTAAGGCTGCAAAGCTCGTCAACAAGGCTTCTGACCAGCTGGGCGAGGCGGCGGACAAGATTAGCGCTTTCAAGGACGAGCTCGATGGTGCCCTTATGTCGGACGATCTGGCCACGATCAAGACGATGATCGGCAACGACCCCGATGGTTTGGCCGTGTCGCTTTCCGGCCCTGTCGCACTCGACCGCAAGCCGGTCTATCCAATCCGCAATTACGGCTCTGCCATGGCGCCGTTCTACACGATTCTGTCGCTATGGGTCGGCTCGATCGTACTGGCGGCCATGATGAAGGTCTCGGTTGATGATGAGCTCATCAACGAGCTCATCCCCGTGCGCCTGCACGAGATCTACTTGGGTCGCTACCTGTTCTTTGGCGGTCTGGCCTTGCTGCAGGCAACGCTCGTGTGCGCGGGCGACATCCTGTTCTTTGGCATCCAGTGCGACAACCCGCTGCAGTTTGTGCTGGCGGGCTGGGTCGCGAGTCTCGTGTTCTCCAATATCGTCTACACGCTTACGGTGTCGTTTGGCGATATCGGCAAGGCACTCGCTGTCGTGTTGTTGGTTATGCAGGTCGGCGGTTCGGGCGGCACGTTCCCCATCGAGATGACCGGTCCCGTGTTCCAGGCGATATATCCGTTCCTGCCGTTTACCCACGGCATCAACGCCATGCATGCCGCCATGGCCGGTGCCTACCATATGGAGTACTGGATTGAGTTGGGCATTCTGGCGAGCTATCTGATTCCGTCGCTGGCGCTGGGCGTGGTCTTCCGCCGTCCGGTCATCAAAGCCAACGACTGGATCATCGAAAAGCTTGAAAGCACGAAACTTATTTAGTGCAACAGCGTGACATCGACGAAACATCGAGGTTTACTCTGCCGACGCTTTAGTGGGCTGGATTGCGTGGGCTGCTTGGTTGTTGCTACAGTAGCGGGGCGTGCCGGGGGTCCGGTGCGCCCCGTTTTTATTTGACCATGAGGCGGCACGCAGCCATACGCGTGCGGACACCACGCCCAGATTGAGTGTGAGGATGTTCCATGGCCCAATACGCTGCCAACGAAATCGAAAACATGCCCGATAGCCCTGTGGCCCGTGAGGATTTGGGCGCGGGCGGTATTCCCAGGGGCGCCGGCGCACGCTCCCCGCTGTTCTGGAAAGTTTTGCTACTTTCGGTGGCGGTCATCTGGGGCTACTCCTTTACCACTATGAAGGACGCACTCGGCACCATTCCGGTGTTCGAGCTGCTCTATGTACGCTTTCTGCCTGCAGCGTTGGTCATGTTTGCCGTCTTCCACAAGCGCATCACTGCACATTTCAACGCTCGCAATCTGATCGTTGGCCTGAGTATGGGCGTGCTCATGTGGGCGGCCTATGCGTTGCAGACGGTCGGTCTGGCACATACTACGGCGGGCAAGAATGCTTTTTTGACGGGCACGTATTGCATCCTCGTGCCGTTCGCGAGCTATTTTCTGAGCGGCGAAAAACTCACCCGCTATAACCTGGGCGCGGCACTGCTGTGCTTGGCGGGCATTGGCCTGGTGGCGCTCGATAGCGTCGAGTTCAACATCGGTGACGTCATTACGCTGGCGGGTGCGGTCTTCTTCGCCATCCAGATGGCGGTGACCGCCAAGTACGGTCGCAAAATGGACATCAACGTCATCACGTTTTGGATGTTTGTGGGCAACGGCGTGCTGAGTCTGGTCTCGTCGCTGCTATTCGAGACCCAGGCGCCTCTGTCCGTGTGGACGCCGAACTTTATCGGTGTGATGGCGTTTCTCTCGGTGGGCTGCACATGCGTGGCTCTGCTCATCCAAAACGTCGGCCTGGCGCATGTCCCGGCTTCGACGGGCTCACTGCTCCTTTCGATGGAGTCGCCTTCGGGCGTGTTGTTTTCGGTGCTGCTGATGGGGGAGGCGCTCACCTCGCGCCTGCTCGCCGGCTTCGTGCTTATCTTCCTGTCGATTATCTTGAGTGAGACTCACTTCGATTTTTTGCGCAAAAAGCCGCGCCCGCAATTGTAAACAACTTGTTGCGCCGCCCTCCCGGGGCGGCATTTTTTATGCGTCGCCCTTAAAGTTGTACTTTGCACTTTACGCTATCAAAGTGCTTGCTGCAAAAACGTTACTGGAGGGCATCTATGGCACCAGCTTTGTCCGATTTTCAACCGCAACCAGCGCCCAAGGCTACCGCAGCGGCGCAGGCCGCTATCGGTGACGGTCTTGTTGCAGAAGCTCAGACTTTTGCAGACGAGCTTGCTGTGTGGCGACACGATCTACACCAGATGCCCGAGCTGGGTAACAACCTTCCGCAGACGTCCGCCTTTATCCAGGCGCGTCTGGACGAGATGGATATTCCCTATGCCGTGCTTGTCGACGGCTCCTGTGTCGTTGGCCTTATCGGTGCCGGCGCGGCAGCTGCTGCTCGGGGTAACGGTACGTGCACGGACAAGCAGGCCGGTACGGTCATCATGCTCCGCGGCGACATGGATGCCCTTCCCGTTGCCGAGGAATCCGGCGAGCCCTTTGCATCCACCAATGGCTGCATGCATGCTTGCGGTCACGATATGCACGCGACGGCGCTGCTTGGTGCGGCTCGTATGCTCAAGGCCCGCGAGTCCGAGCTTCTCGACGCCAACGCCACGGTTAAGTTGCTGTTCCAGCCGGGCGAGGAAACCTTTGAGGGTGCCCGTGCTGCCATCGTCGACGGTTTGCTGCAGAGCCCACGCCCCCAGGCCGCCTTTGCCATGCATGTCAATAGCCAGTCGCCGCTTGGCCTGGTGCTCTACGGCAGCCCGGCGCTCTCGGGCGTGTACGGTTTTCGCGTCACGCTTCAGGGCAAGGGCGGCCATGGCTCGAGCCCCGAGATCTGCATCGACCCCATCACGGCCGGCGTCCATGTGCATCTGGCGCTTCAGGAGCTCATCTCCCGCGAGGTGCCGGCGGCCAAGGAGGTCGCACTGACCGTGGGTAAGTTTGCCGGTGGCCAAGCGGCCAACGTCATTCCAGATACCTGCGTGCTGGAAGGCACACTGCGCGGCTTCGACGTCGAGCTCATGGAGCACCTCAAGACCCGCATCGCGGAGGTTGTCAAAGGTGTTGCCGCGACCTATCGCACGCCGGCGACCATCGAGACCCTCTCGGATGTTCCGCCGCTGGTACTCGATGACAATATGACCCAGGCTTCACTTGGCTATGTGGGTGCGACACTGCCCAAGGCCACCTTCCTGCCGCTGTTCCACGCCATGGCGAGTGAGGACTTCGCGTTGATCTCGAGCGAGATCCCGAGTGCGTACCTTACCGTGGGCGCTGCCGTGACTGATACGGACGAGCATTTTGCTCAGCATCATCCCAAGGCACGTTTTAGCGATGCCGAGCTTCCCCTTGGCGCCGCGGCTTATGCCGCCGTCGCTTTGGGCTACATCGCCGACCACCGGTAGCACCCAATCTTGCCTTTCAAGCCTGCGGGCATGGCCATAAGGCCTATGCCCTTGTCTTTCAAGGCAATCTTGGGCACTACCGGCGCCATCGTCTCGGGTGTGCTGTTCGATGCCACGGGCTCCTTTGCGAGCACCTGGATTGTGTGCCTGGCGTGCTCGGTGGCTATGTTGGTGTTTCTGCTGGCGTCTGAGCCCATCGCCGCCAAGCTGCGTGCAAGCGTGGCGGGGGAGTAGACGTCCGTCGCTCTTTTCTGTTTGCCCCGTTCTGTTTGTGGCCGCCCTGGAAGCCGCACGGATGCTCGTACCATCATTCGGTTTCCAAGGCGGTCACGGGCCTACGAAATGATCCGTTTTCCTCCGTCCCCAACAGATCACGTGATCCGAAGGGGACGGAGGAAAACGGGTCACAAATAGCGGCGGCGCATCTGGCCGAACGAGTCCCCATACCCTCGTTCGGTCAGACGCGCCGCCGCGTTGCTGCTTTGTGCCGTATAATGTCCACTATCTATGACGCGATACAAAAGAAAGGTGTTTGCCCATGCAGGCACAGAAGGCGGAGGGAACCCGCGACCTTATCGGCGCCGAGATGCGCGCCTGGCAAAAGATGCAGCAGATTGCGGCCAGCGTATTCGAGCCGTTTGGCTTTAAGCCCATCGAGACGCCCGCGATCGAGCAGGTGGACGTGTTTGTCCACGGCATCGGCCAGTCGACCGACGTCGTGCGCAAGGAGATGTTCCGCGTGTTTAGCGGCGCCAACCTGGAGCGCGTCTTTACCGAAGGCACCGATACCAAGCTCAAGTCTAAGCAGCGTCTGGCCCTTCGTCCCGAGGGCACGGCCGGTGTGGTGCGCGCCGTCGTGGAGAACAACCTGGTGCCCCAGGGTTCCACGCCGTTTAAGGCTTACTACGCCGAGGCCATGTTCCGCGGCGAGCGTCCCCAGAAGGGCCGCCTGCGCCAGTTCCATCAGGTGGGCATCGAGTGGCTCGGCGCTCCCGATCCGGCGGCAGACGCCGAGTGCATCATCATGCTCATGGAGTTCTACAAGCGCCTGGGCTTCGATCTTTCCAAGCTCCGTCTGCTCATTAACTCGATGGGCGATGCCCAATGCCGTCCGGCCTATCGCGAGCAGGTTAAACAGTTCATCCTCGATCACGCCGACGAGATGTGCGATGAGTGCCGCGAGCGCGCCGAGCTCAACCCGCTGCGTGCCTTCGACTGCAAGAACGACCACTGCCGCGAGATCATGGCCGAGGCTCCGCTGATGGGTGACAACCTGTGCGATGAGTGCCGCGAGCACTACGAGCAGGTCAAGCGCTATCTGGATGCCGCTGGTATCGAGTATGTCGAGGATCCCACCTTGGTGCGCGGCCTGGACTACTACACCCGTACTGTCTTTGAGGTCGAGGCCCCTGGCGCCGGCGTCGGCTCCATCGGCGGCGGCGGCCGCTACGATGGCCTGGTCGAGCTCGAGGGTGGCAAGCCCACGGCGGGCGTCGGCTTTGCTGTCGGTTTTGAGCGCGCCCTGCTGGCCCTGCAGGCCTTTGGCAGCGATTTGGGTGCCGATGAGGCCCCGTGCGTCTATGTCGCCAACGCCGGCAAGGAGCTGCGTCAGAACGTCTTTGCCATTACGCAGGAGCTTCGCGCCGCAGGTATCGTGACCGAGGCCGACTATCAGGGTCGTTCGCTCAAGGCCCAGTTTAAGCAAGCCGATAAGGTAGGCGCCAAGCTCATCTTGGTCCTGGGTGGCGACGAGCTTGCCGCCGGCAAGGTCAAAGTGCGCGACATGCAGAGCCATGACGAGGTGCTCGCCGATCTGGACAACGTCGTCGAGGCGGTTCGCGAGCGCCTGTAGCGCATCTTTTTGAGCTTCGGGCCTGCTAACGTGCCCTGCTCATGGAGAGCGATTGTTACGGGGGTGTTTCGCTTTTATGCGGAATGCCCCCGTTTACGTATGCCGCCCACCGAGAAATACGACCATTTAGGGCAAAAACCTTTGCAATGCAGAAAATACTTTTGTGTGGTAAAGCGCAATCAGTGTCGAAAGTATTTCTCAAGCGCCTATAATGAATACCGCATGTTACGTGCATAGAAGGAGGAATGGGAGGAAACGTGGCTGAGAACCTAAGCAACCAGTCTGTACCCGAAGCCGCGGCGCGCGTCGCTGCCGTGGTCAACCGCCTCGTTAACCGAATCGGCTCGAATGCCGAGTCCAGGGAGCGTCTCGCCGAGATCGAGATCCCCGAGGAGCTGCGCGACAATCTGGCGCTGTTCTTGCGCCTGGAGCGCCGTGTGCTTAGCGAGTATGATCCCGAGATCGCGGACCTGTTCGACAAGATTTTGACAGCCGAGATTGTGGTCAATGCCGGCAACCCCGGTACCTGCGCTGCCGACGAAGCCGTCGACGAGCAGGGCGTGCCCACCGCCGACGAGCCCACTGCCGTGGCATTTCGTGAGGTCGTCGATTTGATCGACAGCCTGCCGCTCGATAAGCAGCAGGTCATTGTCCGCGCCTTTACGAGCTTTTTCCATCTGGCAAACCTGTCGGAGGAGAACTACCGTGTGGCGCAGCTGCGCGAGCGCGAGGCCGGTGCGTCGACCGATACCGAGGTCGATCCTGCCAACGAGCTTACCGTTGCCTATCACCAGCTGGTGAATGAGCTGGGTGTCGAGGGTGCCAACGAGCTGCTCGACAAGCTCGAGTTCCACCCTGTCTTTACCGCACATCCCACCGAGGCCCGTCGTAAGGCCGTCGAGGGCAAGATCCGCCGTATCTCCAACCTGCTGGAGGAGCGTCCGCGTCTGGGCGGCTCCGACCTGGTGGAGAACGAGCGCCATATGCTGCAGGAGATCGACGCCCTGGTGCGTACGAGCCCCATCGCGCTCAAGAAGCCCACGCCGGTCGAGGAAGCCGATACCATCATCGACATCTTCGATAACACGCTGTTCGACGTTATCCCCGTTATCTATCGTCGTTTTGACGATTGGGTGCTGGGCGACAAGGCCGGTACTGTGCCGCCGCTGTGCCCGGCGTTCTTCCATCCCGGCAGCTGGATCGGTTCCGACCGCGACGGTAACCCCAACGTCACCGCCAAGGTGAGCCGTGAGGTCGCCGCCAAGTACTTTACGCACATGGTGCTCAAGCTCGAGGACAAGTGCCGCCACATCGGCCGCAACCTGACGCTCGAGGCCACCTACAGCAAGCCGTCGGCCGAGCTCATTAACCTGTGGAACCATCAGGTCGAGATGAGCCCTCGGTACACGGCCCGCGCCGAGCTGATCTCCGAGCACGAGCCGCATCGCGCCGTCATGCTCGTCATGGCCGACCGTCTGAACGCCACCGTGCGCCGTATCACCGACACCATGTACCACAGCGCCGACGAGTTCCTGGATGACCTGCGCGTCGTCCAGCGTTCGCTGGCCGCCTGCGGTGCCGTCCGTGCCGCCTACGGCCCGGTCCAGACCATCATCTGGCAAGTCGAGTCCTTCGGCTTCCATATGGTCGAGATGGAGTTCCGTCAGCACTCCGTGGTGCATGCCCGCGCCCTCAAGGATATCCACGAGAACGGTATCCATGGCGACCTGCAGCCCATGACGCGCGAAGTCATCGATACCTTCCGTGCTATCGGCTCCATCCAAAAGCGCTACGGCAAGAAGATGGCGCACCGCTACATCATCTCGTTTACCAAGAGCGCCCAGCATGTGGCCGACGTCTTTGAGCTTGCCCACCTGTCCTTTGCACACGAGGAGGATGTCCCCGAGCTCGACGTGATTCCGCTGTTCGAGCAGCTCGAGGACCTCGAGGGCTGCGTCGACGTGCTCGACCAGATGCTTACGCTGCCCGTGGTGCAAAAGCGCCTTGCCCAGACCAACCGCCGCATGGAGGTCATGCTGGGCTACTCCGACTCCTCCAAGGATGCCGGTCCTACCACGGCCATGCTCGCGCTGCACTCCGCGCAGGAGCGCATTGCCAAGTGGGCCGAGAAGAACGATATCGACCTGGTGCTCATGCACGGTCGCGGCGGTGCCGTGGGCCGTGGCGGCGGCCCGGCCAACAAGGCCGTGCTGGCGCAGCCCAAGGGTTCGGTCAACTGCTTCTTTAAGCTTACCGAGCAGGGCGAGGTCATCTTTGCCCGTTACGGCAACCGCACGCTGGCTCAGCGCCATGTTGAGTCCGTTGCCGCCGCAACGCTTTTGCAGTCGGCCCCGAGTGTCGAGAAGACCAACACCGAGACCACGCAGAAGTTCTGGGATATGGCCGAGAAGCTTAACGCTGCAAGCCACGAGCGCTATCTGGACCTGCTGAACACCGAGGACTTTACACCGTGGTTCTCGACCGTGACGCCGCTGACCGAGGTCGGTCTGCTGCCGATCGGCTCACGTCCCGCCAAGCGCGGCTTGGGTGCCAAGTCGCTCGACGACCTGCGTACCATTCCGTGGATCTTCAGCTGGAGCCAGGCGCGCATCAATCTGGCCGCTTGGTACGGCCTGGGTACCGCTTGCGAGCAGTTGGGTGACCTTGATCAGCTCAAGGCTGCCTACCAGGAGTGGCCGTTCTTCCGCACCTTTATCGACAACATCGAGATGTCGATCGCCAAGACCGACCAGCGCATCGCCAAGATGTATCTGCACCTGGGCGACCGCGACGACCTGTCCAAGAAGGTCTTTACCGAGATGCAGCTCACCCGTAAGTGGGTCCTTGCCATCGTCGGTGACGAGTGGCCGCTGCAGCATCGCCGCGTGCTCGGCTGCGCTGTCCGCGTGCGCAACCCCTATGTCGACGCCCTGTCCATCGCCCAGGTCCGCGCCCTTCGCGAGGTGCGTATGAACCAGGACGAGATGGCCGAGGAGAAGAAGGCCGAGTACATGAGCCTGATTCTTTCGACTGTGACCGGCGTCTCGGCAGGATTGCAGAACACGGGGTAATCGATAGCCCTGTGGCTCTCACCGGGACCCGATGGGTTTCCCTCTGAATGCGTCCTCGCACTTGAAGCCTCCTTATCCTGCTCCTTCGGAGCTGCGGATAAGGGGGCTTCGTGCTGCGGAATGCATTCAGAGGGAAACCCATCGGGTTCCTTCGTCCTCGGTCTTCAGGGATTAAAGCTGATGAAAATAAAGTGCGCTCCGCGCGTTTTGGATGGGGTCTATCCCGGTGGCGCATTTGGCGCTTCTCGCCTTACGACTGTTGCGGCTGCGGTCCCGTTTGGGGTCGCGGCCGTTTTGTTATGGGTCAAATATGAACGTTGTGTTAATGAGTCGGTGGACGGTGGAGTTTTTCGGTGAGCGGCGTATCCTTCCAACGGTTTATCTAGTGTGTCAGTTGAAAGGAAGAGGGCGCTCGTCATTGTTTGAATGTGAACTGCCGTTTGACCACAAGACGTTGCATCTGGAGCTCGAGGATAAGAACTTCGCGGGTGTGATGGAAGGTCATCAAAACGAGTTTAAGACTACAAAATCGCAGGAAGAGCTGGTAGAGGAGTCGCTTGCCAACCCTTATGGCTCGCCTTCGCTCGAGGAGCTTTGCGCTGGCAAGAAGGATATTGTCATTATTAGCTCCGATCATACGCGTCCCGTTCCCTCGCGTGTGACGATGCCTATTCTGCTGCATCACATCCATTCCGCTGCACCTGAGGCTCGAGTGCGTATTTTGGTTGCTACGGGTATGCACCGTCCGTCGACGCACGAGGAGCTCGTCAACAAGTACGGCGAGGAGATCGTTGCCAACGAGGAAATCGTTATGCACGTCGCGACTGACGACAGCATGATGAAAAAGATCGGCACTCTGCCTTCTGGCGGCGAGTGCATCATCAACAAGATTGCTGCCGATTGCGATCTGCTGCTTGCCGAGGGCTTCATTGAGCCGCACTTCTTTGCCGGTTTCTCTGGTAGCCGCAAGTCCGTCCTGCCCGGTATCGCCAGCTACAAGACCATCATGTACAACCACAACGGTCAGTTTGTGAATGATTCCCACTCGCGTGCCGGCAACCTGTGCCACAACCACGTGAGCGAGGACATGTTTGCCGCTGCCGAGATGGCTCACCTTGCCTTTGTGCTTAACGTGGTGCTCAACGGCAAGCACGAGGTCATCGGCTCCTTTGCCGGCGACATGCACAAGGCGCACGAGGCCGGCTGCGAGTTCGTGAAGAGCCTTGCCGGCGTTGAGCCCGTCGAGTGCGAGATTGCCATCACCACCAACGGCGGCTACCCGCTCGACCAGAACATCTACCAGGCCGTGAAGGGCATGTGCGCTGCCGAGGCCACGCTTCCCGAGGGCGGCGTGATCATTGATGTCGCCGGTTGCGCCGACGGTCACGGTGGCGAGGGCTTCTATCACAACATCGCCGACAACGATCCGGCAGAGTTTGAGCGCGCCTGCATCGACCGTCCTAAGGACGAGACCCTGCCCGACCAGTGGACGAGCCAGATCTTTGCCCGCATCCTGGCGCATCACCCTGTGATCATGGTCACCGACCTGTGCGATCACCAGATGATCAAGGATATGCACATGACGCCGGTCAACACCCTCGAGGAGGCGCTCAAGCTCGCCTTTGAGATGAAGGGTGCCGATGCCAAGGTGGCCGTCATTCCCGATGGCCTGGGCGTTGTCGTCGCGCAGCACTAGTGCGCGGCCTAAACGAATCGTTTGTAACCGACAAGAAAGATAAGGTTTTATGCTTACCAAACTCCTCTGTGAATTCGGCGCAACGGCCCTCATGATCATCTTTGGCGTGGGCGTGCACTGCGATACCGTGCTCAAGGGCACCAAGTATCAGGGCTCCGGCCACATGTTTGCCATCACCACCTGGTCTTTTGGCATCTCGGTCTGCCTGTTTGTCTTTGGCGGCGCCGTGTGCATGAACCCCGCCATGGTGCTTGCCCAGTGCATCGTAGGCCTGGTGCCGTGGAGCAGCTGCATCCCCTTCATGATTGCCGATATGCTCGGCGGCTTTGCGGGTGCCGTGATCGCGTGGTTGATGTATGCCGATGAGTTCAAGGCTTCCGATGGCGTCGTCGATCCCATTGCCCAGCGCAATATCTTCTCGACCAACCCCACCACCGAGGGTACGAACTATGCCCGTAATTTCTTCTGCGAGGCTATCTGCACTTTTGTGTTCATCAGCGCCATCCTTGCTGCTGCTAACCGTGCTGGCGAGAATGTCCTGATGCTCGCTATCTGCGTCGGCCTGATCGTTTGGGCCGTTGGCATGGGCATGGGCGGCATCACCGGCTTCGCCATGAACCAAGCCCGTGACCTTGGTCCTCGCATGGCCTATCAGGTGCTGCCGATCAAGAACAAGGCTGACAACAACTGGAAGTACGGCCTGCTCGTTCCTGGCATCGCTCCGTTTGTCGGCGCCGCTCTGGCTGCGCTGTTTGTGCATGGTTTCTTGGGTATGTTCTAGTCCAAGGCTACATAGTTGTCCGCCGTCCGCATGGGGTAACTTCCCAGCGCGTCCTCGGACATGAAAGAACCCCCGCTGCGCACTTCGTGCGGCGGGGGTTCTTTCGTCCTGCGGAGTGCG